>JAITHN010000178.1 GCA_031279745.1 Streptococcaceae bacterium | reverse complement strand
AGGATGAAAGAGATTTATAGTGAAAAGGCAAAAAAAGTCTTGATGATTTCTCAAGAAAATGCCAAACGTTTTAAACAGAGAAGTGTTGGAAGTGAGCATCTCCTTTTAGCGTTAATTATGGATAAAGAGGGAATGGCGGGTATTGAACTTCGAGAGTTCAATGTGAATACAGATGAATTTCAAAAAGAAATTGAGAATTTAACAGGCTATGGTTCTGTTCAAAGTTATCCTCCTGGACAATTCCTCCCGTATTCTCCACGAACAAGGCAAGTTTTGAATTTTGCCAATGATGAATCCAAACGATTAGGAGCGCCTACGATTGGAACCGAACACCTCCTTCTAGGACTTCTTCGTGATCGTGATGTATTAGCGAGCAGGATTCTAATCAACCTAGGAATTACGATTGGAGATGTTCGTCGAAGCCTGCTTGAAAAAATGGGGATTCGTGAAACAAAAGATGGGTTAGGCTCAGCAGGAAGGCGAACGATTCCTAAAAAAGAGGTGCAAACGAAATCTGCAACCCCAACTTTAGATTCCCTTGCAAGAGATTTGACAGAAATGGCAAGAGAATTGAAGTTGGATCCTGTGATTGGTCGTGAGAGTGAAGTGAAGCGCCTCATCCAGATTCTTTCTCGTCGGACAAAAAACAATCCAGTTCTTGTAGGAGAACCAGGGGTTGGGAAAACGGCGATTGCAGAAGGTCTTGCGGAGAGAATCGTTGAAGGAAATGTTCCGATGACGATGATGAACAAGCGGTTGATGATGCTCGACATGGGATCTCTCGTCGCTGGAACGAAATATCGTGGTGAATTTGAAGATAGACTAAAAAAAATCGTCGAAGAAATTTACAATGACGGGGAAGTCATTCTCTTCATCGATGAGCTTCATACCTTGATTGGTGCAGGTGGTGCAGAAGGTGCCATCGACGCATCAAATATTTTGAAGCCTGCATTAGCACGTGGGGAGCTACAAACGATTGGAGCGACCACCCTTGAGGAATTCCAAAAATATATAGAAAAAGATTCTGCGCTTGAGCGTCGTTTCGCTCGTGTGGCGGTTGAAGAACCCACTCCTGCAGAAGCGGTTGAGATTATCAAAGGGTTGCGCCCTCGCTATGAAGACCATCATGGGGTGAAAATTACTGACTCAGCAATTGAAGCGGCGGTCAATCTTTCAATTCGATACATTAACTCACGTCAACTACCAGATAAGGCGATTGATTTGATTGATGAAGCCAGTGCAAAAGTTCGTCTGGAAGAAAGTTTCAATCCAAGTGTCTTCAAGGATTTAAAAGATGAAGTGGAAGAATTCAATCGCTTGAAAAATGAGTCCATTCATTTAAAAGAATTTGCCGAAGCAAGTGTTTACCGTGAAAAAGAGAAAAAATCGAAACAAAAACTTGAACGCTTGGAAGCAAAACTAAAAGCCTCTGACTCAACTGAGAAAGAAGTGGTTGAGGAAGACGTAGTAGAAGTGGTTTCACTTTGGACTGGGGTTCCACTTCTCCAGCTTGAGAAAAAAGAGAGTGAAAAACTTCTTGATCTGGAAAAAATCCTTCATCAACGTGTTGTTGGTCAGGACAATGCAGTAAGCTCGATTAGTCGAGCCATTCGACGCGCAAGAAGTGGATTGAAAGATCCAAAGCGCCCAATTGGTTCATTTATGTTCTTAGGTCCTACTGGAGTTGGGAAAACAGAACTTGCCAAGGCATTAGCCGAAGCGGTATTTGGAAGTGAAGATTCCCTTATTCGCGTGGATATGAGTGAGTTTATGGAAAAACATTCGACGAGCCGCTTTATAGGATCCCCTCCAGGTTACGTTGGATATGATGAAGGTGGGCAGTTGACGGAAAAAATCCGACAAAAACCTTATAGCGTTATCCTTCTAGATGAAGTAGAAAAAGCACATGCTGACGTGTTCAATATTCTCCTCCAAGTTTTAGATGACGGATACCTAACGGACGCAAAAGGAAGAAAAGTTGATTTTCGAAATACCATTTTGATTATGACCAGCAACCTTGGAGCGACAGCACTAAGAGATGAAAAATCTGTAGGATTTGGAGCAAAAGATTTTTCACAAGATTATAGCAAAATGGAAAAACGTATTTTGGAAGAACTCAAGAAATCATTTAGACCGGAATTCATCAACCGTATTGATGAAACAGTTGTATTCAAAAACCTCGAAAAGAGCGAGTTGCATGAGATTGTGAAAATCATGAGTAAGGCAGTCGAGAAACGTTTGGAAGAGCAAGATATTTACTTGAAAATCACACCAAGTGCTATTGATGTGATTGCCAGTGCAGGATTTGATCCTGAGTATGGAGCTAGACCAATCCGCCGCGCCCTTCAAAAGGAAGTGGAGGATCGTTTGAGTGAAGCGCTCTTAAGTAGAGAGTTCATGACGGGTGACCATGTCACCATCGGTGCAAAAAAAGGAAGTATTACCTTGAACAATACATCTAAAAAAAAGGCAAAAGAACTCGTTTTAAACAAATAATCTTTTAGATTGGGCGTTTTAATAATTATGGGGAAAACTTGGGTTTTGACTTCTAAGTAGAAACTCCTCTGGGTTGGGAATTGACAAAAGTCAAATCCCAACCTTTTTTTCCAGCCTCAAATCATTTTATTTGTAGAAACAAAGATTGAAATGTAGTATAAAATAAGAATGTAAACGCTTAAGGAAGATGGGAGAAGGTAGAAAATGGATAAGAACTCAGTGTATACTTTGGCAAACGGGGTTGAAATACCGGTTGTAGGATTTGGAACTTGGCAGGCGCCAGATGGAGAAATTGCGGAGCAGAGTGTAGTAGATGCACTCGACGCAGGTTATCGCCATATCGATACAGCTGCAATCTATAAAAATGAAGAGAGCGTGGGAAGAGCAATCAAAAGAAGTGGTATTCCACGTGAGGAACTTTTCATTACGACAAAACTTTGGAACGATGCCCATGGTTACGAAGAAGCAAAACTCGCTTTGGAAACTTCACTTGCAAAACTAGACTTAGACTATGTTGACTTATATTTAATTCACTGGCCAAATCCCGTGAAGATAAGAGATAGATGGCAGGATGCAAATGCAGAAGCATGGCGCGCGATGGAAGAAGCTTTGGAAAGCGGGCGTGTTCGTGCAATTGGAGTTTCAAACTTCCATCCACATCATTTGGATGCACTTCTTGAAACGGCTAAGATAAAACCTATGGTGAACCAAATCTTAGTCAATCCGAGCGATGAACAGGAAGAGGTTGTTGCGTACAATACCGAGCATGGGATTTTGACAGAAGCCTATTCACCACTTGGCACTGGAAAAATATTTGAAGTAGAGGAATTAAAAGAAATTGCAGAAAAAGTAGGGAAGACGGTTGCTCAAGTCGTTTTGCGTTGGAGCTTGCAAAAAGGAATTTTACCTCTTCCAAAATCCGTTCATACGGAAAGAATTGCCGAGAACTTCGATTTATTCGACTTTGAGTTGGACGATGAGGATATGGAATTTATTTCAAGTTTGAATGGAAAAGCAGGGATGTCAAGAAACCCTGATGAAACAGACTTCTAAGATTAGGAGTGTATTGACGAGTTGGGCATCGGGTTGGGATGTGATTTTTATCGCGCCCCAACCCGATTTTTTTGTCAACCGGTGGCGCAAGGCAAAAAAAAAGATTGCTCACAAAAGGGGGGGAGTGAGCAATCTTATAATAAAATTTGCAGAAATCCGAGAGAAATGGAAAAAGAAAGGATGAGTAATAAAAAACAAAAAATGTCACTCGGTATGCAAATGAAGTAATCAATTTCATTACGTAGTTTACAATCGATTCGTTCATTTGGCAATCAATCGAGAATAAAAATTAAGGAATTATTAATAATAAAGATTTCTTTAGGTTTACAATCTGATTGAATAAAGATAATATAAACAAAATGTTATTTTATGGAGGCGCATATGGAATTATTTAGGAAGAAATCTTCGGTGGATCAGCCGTTGGAATCAAAGTTAACAAGAAATTTAACCACACCTGATCTCGTATTTTTGGGAGTAGGGGCAATCGTTGGGACTGGAATTTTCACCGTCACTGGAGTAGGTGCAAACCAATGGGCGGGACCAGCGCTCAGTCTTAGTTTTCTCATCGCAGCCATTTCAGTTGCTCTTAGTGGATTGATTTTTGCGGAATATTCTTCACGTGTTCCGGCAATTGGTGGACCGTATGCCTTTCTTTTCCATACTTTCGGGGAATTCTTCGGCTGGATTGGCGGATGGTTGATTATTCTCGAGTTCATCTTAGCAGGAAGTAGCGCTGCGACAGGTTGGAGCGGGTATGTAAGGGGGTTTGTTGAAGCTATTGGGATTCATATTCCCAAAGCTCTTTCAGGCGCATATAATAGTGCAAATGGGACCTTTGTAGACTTATTAGCGATGTTGGTGACATTGACCGTAACCATCATCATCACACGTGATGCAAAAAAATTCCTCAGATTTAACTCTGCAATGGTGTTGATTAAGCTTTTCTTGATTGTTCTGTTTATTCTTTTCGGAGCATTTTTCATTAATAAGGCAAACTGGCAACCTTTTATGCCTTTCGGTTTTTTTGGAGAAGGGCATAATACCGGAGTTGTTGCAGGAAGTGCGTTGATGTTCTTCGCCTACCTTGGATTTGAAAGTATATCAATGGCGGTGGAAGAAACAAAAAATCCGAAAAAATCCATTCCTCGTGGAATCTTATATTCTATCGGAATTTCAACAGTGCTTTATATTTTGGTTACCATCGTTTTAACAGGTATGGTCAATTATAAAAAACTTGGCGTGAATGATCCAGTTGCGTTTGCCATGCGTTCAGTTCACCAACCTCTTCTAGCCAACATCATTACTGCAGGGGCAGTGGTGACTTTATTAACAGTTTTGGTTTCCATGATTTATGGATTGAGCCGACTCGTCTATGCGATTGCAAAAGATGGCTTATTGCCAAAATTCCTTACAAAAGTGAATGACACGCATCATAATCCGCAAAATGCAACCATCGTGATTGGTGTGATCGCTTTGATTTTTTCAGGCTTTATCCCGCTACAGACATTGGCGCAAGTGGTAAATATTTTAACGCTTACCTATTTAATCTTAATGGCGATTGGGCTTATCTTCATTCGAAAAAATGAAACAAAAGCACCAGTTGGAACATTTGTATCACCGTTTTATCCTGTTCTTCCCATCCTTTCAATACTTGTAAGTGGTTATTTGATGTTGCAACTCTCACTAGATACATGGATTATATTTGGAATCCTACTTCTTATCGGTGTGATCATTTACTTCGCTTATGGATATAAGCACTCTATCTTGAACGAAGAAAGCGAAAAATCCTAGGATTTGTGATAGAATACTGAGTAGATTGATGGAGGAATATTATGATTGAACCAAAGTACAAACGTGTAGTATTGAAACTCAGCGGAGAAGCACTTGCAGGAGAACAAGGATTTGGCATCTTACCAAAAGTTGTACGTGAAATTTCTTTAGAATTAAAAGAAGTTTATGAACTTGGTGTTGAAATCGCAATCGTTGTAGGCGGCGGAAACATATGGCGTGGGCAAATTGGAGCGGAGATGGGCATGGAGAGGGCTGCGGCAGACTCAATGGGAATGCTTGCCACAGTAATGAATGCACTCGCTCTTCAAGATACGCTTGAAACATTAGGTGTGCCTACACGCGTGCAAACGAGTGTGGATATGAACAAGATTGCGGAACCTTATATTCGCCGCCGTGCAGAACGTCATTTGGAAAAAGGGCGTGTCGTCATCTTTGCTGCAGGTACTGGGAATCCATATTTCTCAACAGATACAGGTGCTGCATTGCGTGCTGCTGAAATCAATGCAGACGTCATCTTGATGGCGAAAAACAATGTCGATGGTGTCTACTCAGCCGATCCAAAAATTGATAAGACAGCAACAAAATATGATCATTTGACGCATATGGATGTGATTTCTAAAGGGTTGAATGTTATGGATTCAACTGCAAGTTCGCTTTCCATGGACAATAATATTCCTCTCGTTGTATTCAATTTGAACGAACCAGGGAATATCAAACGAGTTGTGCTTGGTGAAAATATTGGAACGACAGTGGAGGGAAAATAAATGGCAGATCAATTTCAAGAAAAAAGTTTTGAAATAGAAAATCAGGAAACTCCTACTGCTCATACTGAAAACCAAACGATCGAAGAAAATCAGATTGAGGTTGCGCAAGTTGAATCGACTAAAGTTCCAAAATGGAACTGGGCTGCTTCAGGTCTCACGTGGATGTGGGGAATCGGGAATAATGTTCCGCTAATGATTATTGGCGTAATCCCTATTGCGAATATTGTTATGATGATTCTAGGCGGATTGAATGGATACAAGTGGCTTAGAGAAACTGGGAAATATGCAAGCGACGAAGAAATGATGAAAGATCAAAAGGTGTGGAACACGATTGGACTTATTCTCTTCATCGTTCAAGCTTTTGCCTATGTCGTGTATTTTTTAGTAATTGTGTTTTACTTTTTTGTTATGTTGTTCTACATGACAAATAGATACTAGAGAGGGAAAATGATGGATTTATTAACTGCTACAAAAGAAAAAATGGAAAAAGCAAGTATTAGCTTGAATCATGAGTTTGGACATATTCGTGCTGGACGTGCAAATGCTTCCTTGTTGGATCGTATCCAAGTTTCTTACTACGGAGCACCAACGCCGTTAAATCAGATGGCATCGATTCAAATTCCAGAAGCACGAGTGCTTTTGATTACTCCATTTGACAAGACAACGATTAAAGATATTGAGCAAGCGTTAAATGCGAGCGACCTCGGATTAACTCCAATGAGTGATGGGAATGTCATTCGATTAGTGATTCCTCAATTGACGGAAG
>JAITHN010000154.1 GCA_031279745.1 Streptococcaceae bacterium | reverse complement strand
CTTCGTAGTAGATGAGGGACTTGTATTCCCTTCTTGACTCGACTCCTCAAGTGCTCTAAGAATTTGGTCTTTGAACGATTCTCCCGCCCTTGTCATCCCTAGAGTATCTTCCCGCTTTTTCTTATCCGTCACGGTCTACCTCCATCATGAATTTTTAACCTTGTAATAGTAACACAAACCGTTCTTATTTGTAACGTATTCATGTGTTTGCAATGCTTTGTAATAAAAACTTAACATAAAAAGCGTGAGTGCAGTACCGCCTCATAAAGTTAGACCAAAATAGGAGTAGATGCATCTACTCCTACTTGGTTCAACTTTTTGGGGTCCCATCATCTCAAATTGAGAACTCACGATTTTTTATTTTTTTAATCCAATGCGTTGTACAAGTTTGATTATTTCTACAACGACAATCATTGAGAAACTTGCTCCAATGACAAGCCCCCACTGCGTCATGCTTAAATGCTCCACGTGGAAAATTTGGTTGAATCCAGGAATTACAATTGTCGCCATTAATAGGACAAATGAAATCAAAACAGAGTAGTTAAATGTTTTTGATTTGAAGACTCCAACCGTAAAAATAGATTGATAGACACTTTTCACGTTAAATGCATGGAATAGTTGGATGAGCCCCAATGTAGCAAATGCCATAGTCAATGCATCCGCGTGAATGGCATGATCGCTTGCATGTTCAGGGTAGAGCAACGCCAATCCGTAAACTCCAAGTGTGAGTGCAGCTTGTAAGAATCCTTGATAAATGATGGAACTTAGAACTCCACCAGAGAAAAAGCTTGCATTTCTTCCGCGAGGTTTTTGCTTCATTGAATTTGGCTCAGCAGGTTCAACACCCAGTGCAATCGCAGGGAATGTATCCGTAACTAAGTTTATCCACAAAAGATGGACAGGCATGAGTACGTCCCAACCAAATAACGTTGCAAGGAAAATGGTCAAAACTTCCGCCATATTTGCTGAAAGTAAGTATTGGATCGTTTTTTGAATGTTTGAGAAGACTTTCCGGCCTTCTTCAACCGCTACAATAATGGTTGCAAAATTATCATCTGCAAGGACCATATCGCTCGCTCCTTTAGAAACTTCCGTTCCCGTAATTCCCATTCCGATCCCGATATCTGCTGACTTCAAACTTGGCGCATCATTGACTCCGTCACCCGTCATCGCAACAACTTTCCCAGCTGCCTGCCATGCTTTTACAATACGAACTTTATGTTCTGGAGAAACTCGTGCATAGACAGAGTAGTCTGCTAAGGCAGCACTAAACTCCTCATCTGATAATTTATTTAACTCAGCACCAGTGATTACGGCATCGCTCTTCGAGTTTTCGTCTATAATTCCAAGACGTTTTGCAATCGCTTCTGCTGTATCTTGGTGATCTCCGGTAATCATAATTGGGCGAATACCCGCTTCTTTTGCAACTCTTACTGCCGCAGCTGCTTCTTTTCTTTCCGGATCAATCATCCCTACAAGTCCTGCAAAGACGAGATCTTTTTCGATCTTTTCAGTTTCTAGTTCTGGAATGGCATCT
This sequence comes from Streptococcaceae bacterium, assembly GCA_031279745.1. GTDB lineage: Bacteria > Bacillota > Bacilli > Lactobacillales > Streptococcaceae > Pilibacter. The sequence goes on along the minus strand of JAITHN010000154.1, from coordinate 10,264 downwards.
ACTATCTTGTATGCAAATGCAAGCACGCGTAGCGCTTGTGTCGCCATGTCGTGGTTAATTGTTAATATTTCTTTTCGACTTTCATCTGTTAACTCTTTCATTTGCCCATCTACTAAGCGAGAAGTGGCTCGGTTTAAGAGTTGGTCGGGTGCCCCTTTGACCGCGATTAAAAACTTGGAGTCTCCAATCTTATGGAGGGTACTCATTAATTTTCTATCTGAATCAAACGGAAGTTCTGCAACACGAGGTTCTTTTTTCAGAGCGTCTCTAACATCATAGAGATGATCAAATCCATATTGAATTAATGCGGTTTCTGTTGGGTCACCGATGAGCGCCCCTTCCTGAGAAATCTTTGTATCATTTGAGAAATTCATGATTTTTAAAACCATGTCTTCTTTAGAAATCTCATCTGCTGAATCAATTAATTGTCCATTTGTATAGACTTTCTCAACGGTCATTTGATTCATCGTAAGTGTCCCAGTTTTATCGCTGGCAATGATTTCTGTTGAACCTAGAGTTTCTACAGCTGGAAGTTTACGAACAATAGCATTTCTTTTTGCTAATACTTGTGTCCCTAATGCCAATACGATTGTAACGATTGCAGGCAAACCTTCAGGAATCGCTGCTACGGCAAGAGCTACGGCTACCATCAATCCTTCCAGCGGCTCTGTTCCTCTCAAATAGCTCACCACAAATGTAATTGCAGCAATGACTAGAATTGCATACGTTAGCACTTTAGAAAGTCTGTTGAGGTTTTGCTTTAATGGTGTTTCCGTCTCGTCAGCATTTGCAAGCATCCCAGCGATTTTCCCAACCTCTGTATACATGCCAGTGTTTACAACGACACCGACACCTCGACCATACGTTACATTGGCGTTTTGGAACGCCATATTTACACGATCCCCAATGCCGACTTCGCCATCATTGGGTAGGACGATGAGCTCTTTCTCTACTGGAACTGATTCACCTGTCAATGCAGCTTCTTCAATCTTTAAGCTTGCAATTTCAAACAAACGCATATCTGCAGGAACAATGTCTCCTGCTTCTAACATTACTATGTCTCCGGGAACCAACTCGATTGAATCGATTTCCTCCACATGCCCGTTTCTTCGTACTCTTGCAGAAGGGGAGGACATAGATTTTAGCGCATCAATCGCAGCTTCTGCCTTATTTTCTTGCATGACTCCGAAGATTGCATTAATTAATACGACAGCAAGAATAATAATTGCATCACTAATGTCTTCGCCGTGTGTCGTGATGACAGAGAGAGCAGCTGCAACCAACAAAATGATAATCATCAAGTCTTTAAACTGTTCTAAAAACTTAATGAATAAGCTTCTTTTCTTCCCTTCATCCAATTGATTCCGTCCGAAAAGTGCCAATCGTTTATTCACTTCGTCAGAAGTCAATCCTTTTTTACTGGATTGAATCTCATCGAATACCGTTTCAATCTCTTCCGTGTAATACGGGTGAAACGCTTGTTCTTTCTTTTCGTTTTCTACGCTCAATATTTTTCTCCTTATGGTCGTTTTGGCAAATATCCTTTGTAATTCTATAAGATTTTACAAGAATTTACAATGAATATAGCACCTGGACTTTTTAAATCATGGTAGAATCAACGAGGAGGTTCTATGAATACTAAAATTATTGAAAATATGCTTATTGACACACCAATTGAAGGGGTTTTTTTCAAATCCACCACGGATTCTACTATGGATGATGCCAAGCATTGTCATCAAGTGCCATCCTTACATCTTACGGATCAACAGACCGCAACTAGAGGGCGATTTCGCAGGCCTTATTAAACGAGTCGAGGGGAAGGAATCTATTTCTCTTTGGTGCTTCAGCCTTCACGCCCGTTCGAGGATTTGCCTCTATACACCATTCTGACTGCCGTTAGCGTGCGAAAAGCGATTGAACGGACGACTGGCATTGTCCCAAAAATCAAGTGGGTGAACGACATTTACATTGGAAATAAAAAAGTTTGTGGCATCCTTAGTGAAGGGGTTGCAAACCCTTCGAAACAAACATTTGATAAGATTGTGATTGGGATTGGCCTTAACTTTTCAATGTCTTCATTTCCTGAAGAAATCCAACACAAAGCCACTTCACTCTTTCCTGATGGACATCCAACGATTTCTAGGGAAACCCTTGTTGGGGAAATCGTCCGTACTTTTTTCGAGTATGAAAACAAAGACTTTCTGACTGACTATAAGGCGCATTCTTTTGTATTAGGGAAAACTGTCCAATTTGTTAAAAATGGGAATTTTTATGAAGGAAAGGCGACTGATATTTCTCCTAGCGGTGAGTTGATTGTAGATATTGGGGACGGTCTGATTTCGCTAAACAGCGGAGAAATTTCCCTCACTTCAATTGAATTCTAATCTTGATGAACGCTACGCAAAAACGCACCTACTTAGGTGCGTTTTATTGTTTTTCGTCTACAAGATACGGGACAGTCAATTTACCAAGCCCCATCTACAAGTCCAAGGATTGCAATAAAAAAACAAGTACATTCACGGCTTTGAACCGAGTCACATCTCTAAGTCCTAGGATTGCAAACTTATCGTTTTTTCACGTCTTCAAGAAGTGCCAAACGGGCGATTTCTTGATATTGCACAGTAAACTTTTGTATGAATTCCTTTTGTTTTGCTTGAAGTTTCACTTTATCCATCAAAAGACTTAAAGCATCGTTATCCCCTTGAACAGCTTTCTTTTCAATCTTCTGAAGCTCCTTCTTCACTTCATTTTTTACATAGGACTCTGCTTTCGCCTTTTCCTTTGCCACTCCCGCTTCTGACGACATTTCTTTTTGTTTCGCTTCTAAATAGTCGGCTTGCTTTTCCGTAAACACTTCCCATGTTTTTGGAATATGCACGGTAGAGATTGTTTTCTCAAGACACTTATCATTCCCTGAAATGCTGAATAGTATCTTTGCCAGCGGATTTTTATAGACATAGGTTAAAGTCGTGGATTTTACAATTGCTTCCGTGTGCACCGTTCGAATCATGTGAATTTCATGCTCTAGACTTGGTTTTTGAATCGATAATTGCAAGGCATCCGCCTTATCCTTCGAAACAACAACAACTTCTTTGCTCTTCGTTCCAACATTCTCTGAAATAATATATTTTAGTTTTTCATTTGAACTGATTGGAAATAGCTTCTTCTGTTCCGTTTGAACTTCCTTGACCGTGTACCAATGTGCATACATGTTCCCAGTTATGGAGACGACGACGGCGAGAAGGGCCATAAAGGTAACGAAAGACATGAGTTGTCTCAACAAACGTCTCTGTATCATAGTCGAGGCAAGGAAGAAGAGGAATGCAAATAAAACAAGGAGTACTAAAATCATTTCATAACCTCCCCGCTTTGTTTGCTACCTTCTTTTAAAAATAGAGTCATCAAGAGCGCTAAACATGCGAAAGAAAACGCAAGAACAAATGAAGCATGATAACCTTGAATCACCGATTGTAAGGACTCTTGCCCAAAGCGGATGGGATCCTCTATTTTTAGACTGGGTAGGGGTGCATTTGCTTTTGTTACATTTGTCAAAATAGAGATTAACACTGCAGTTCCAATGGATGAGGCTACTTGCCGAATCGTGTTATTTGCTGCAGTTCCGTGTGTAATTAATGCATTGGGCAGCGCGTTCATTCCGCTTGTCGTAGACGGCATCATCACCATGGAAATACCAAACATACGTAATGCATAGAAGAAAATGATGTAAAGGACGGAGGTCTTTGCCGTTAAGAAGATGAACGGCAAAGAGCCTAGAGCGAGTAATAGCAACCCCGTGACCATCAATTTTTTTCCACCATGGCTATCAAAGATTCGCCCAGTAACAGGACTCATCACCCCCATTAAAAGAGCTCCAAATAGGAGAACCATGCCACTATCAAAAGCAGTTAACCCTCGAACACTCTGAAGATAGATGGGGAGCACCATCTCCGCCCCGATTAATGCCACCATTACCACGCTTGAAATCATCGTTGAAAGCGTGAACGTTTTATATTGAAAGACCCTTATATTCAAAAATGGAGTCTTCATCGTTAATTGACGGACAGAAAATAGCAGTAAGAACAAAAAACCTGCGAGGATATAGCCCAAAACATGCTGATTTAACCAACCATATTCTCCCACATTGGAAAATCCGTAGAGCAACCCTCCAAATCCAAGTGAAGACAAGATGATGCTAAGTACATCCAATCTGCTTTTTTTCGTCTCCATTACATTTTTCATAAACAGAATCGTTGACACGAGGACGAGGAAAACAATGGGGAGGAGGAGTCCAAAAAGATTGCGCCATGACGAATGGTCAACTATATAACCGGAAAGGGTAGGACCGATTGCAGGAGCAAGTCCAATCACGAGCCCGGCCAACCCCATCGAAGCACCACGCTTTTCAGGCGGATAAACCGTGAGCATGATGGTTTGCAACATGGGCATCGTCACACCTACTCCTACCGCTTGTACCAGACGACCAACCAACAAGGTTTGAAAATCAGGCGCTACGTAACAAACCAAAGTTCCAACAAAGAAAATCAGCATTGCAATAAAATACAGCGTCTTTGTCGGGATTCTTCCAATTAGAAAGGCTGTTATTGGGATCATAATTCCATTTACAAGTAGAAATCCTGTAGACAGCCATTGAACTGTTGTCGTCGCAATGTGAAAAGTTTCCATCAATGTTGGAAATGCGGTTGCAAGGATTGTCTGATTTAATATCGTGCAGAAAGTACCTATCAAGAGCGTAGCAACTAGAGGCCCTCTTTTGTATGTCTTCCCATTTGTATCTTTATTTTGAAACATCTGTATCATCCTTTGATCGTTCGTCATTTGCTATGTAAAATAGTTAAACTGTCAGGCAAGTACTTGCAATATATGTAATTACTATACGGATTTATCCCGATTGCATTGAATCCATGTCTGCTGACATTGAATCCGTGTCCGCTACCACGTAGGATATTTAAATCGCAGTCACAGTTTGCCGTGCAAAACATTTAAATCGCAGTCACATTGCCATGCAAAACATTCTACCTTGTATCTCCTGTTTTGTCATTATGTTTTAAACCGCAGGGCTACACAAACAAAAAACAGAGTCATACGACTCTGTTCATGTATGCAAATGAATTATTTGTCTTCTAAATAATATTGAGCTGTTTTGTTTAAGTTTTCATCAAATTCGAAAACTAGTGGCGGGAAGTTCGGAATTTCAAATTTCAAAATTTCATCATCCGTCATTTTATTAATATGTTTTACCAAAGCGCGAATAGAGTTTCCATGCGCCCCTACAAAAACATTTTTTCCTTCTTTTAGAGCAGGAGCGATTTTATCTTCCCAGAAAGGTAAAGCACGTTCCAATGTGATCTTCAAGTTTTCAGCATCTGGAATCACTGAATCTTCCAATTGTGCATAACGACGATCTCCATGAGCTGAATACTCAGCATCATGTGCCATTGCATCAGGAGAAATGTCATATGAACGTCTCCAAATTAATACTTGGTCATCACCGTATTCTACTGCAGCGTCTGCTTTGTTCATCCCAGTCAGCGCTCCATAATGACGTTCGTTCAAACGCCAAGATTTTTCAACTGGCACCCATAACTGATCAGAATATTCTAAAACATAGTTTGTTGTCTTAATCGCACGTTTCAATACTGAAGTATAGGCGATATCGAATTCAATTCCTGCTTCTTTAATCAATTGACCCGCTTTTTTCGCTTCTTCTACACCTTGTGTTGCCAAATCTACATCCGCCCAACCCGTGAAAAGATTTTTTTCATTCCATTCAGAAAGTCCATGACGCGCGAAAACTAATTTTACCATTTGATTTCTCCATTTCATTTTTTTTACAGAATTTATTTTAACGTATTCCCCGTGAAATTGTTAGTGATTTACAAAATTTCTTAAATTCCGTATAAATTTCCAAACAAAAACAACACCGCTTACCAAGGGTGTTGTCGTTTTATGAAAATTATGCATTAAACTTCTGTTTCTTTCTCGTGACTTAGCTCTTCTTCGACCGATCTGAAATAGACGTTTTTTACAAAAAACTGAACGAAGCGATATCCCACAACGATGAGAATTCCGCATAAAAATAACACTTCAAATACGCTATCCAAGTTACCGAACATTACCTTATTTAATACATCAATGCACGTGAAAAAGAAAATACCCACTAACAACGAATGCATTAATACAACCCATTTCTCTCTATGCTTCAAAACAATCCCTCCATCGATTCTCTAATTATAACAAAATCGTTTTCCAATGAGAAGGTTTTTTTGATCACATCGGTTTCCATTAAGACGGAAGGTGTGCCTCCATCTGGTCTAAATAGCCCGGTGCGTAATTATCAAATCGGTTGTATTCACCTTTGAAACGAACTTTCACCGTTTTGGTCGCTCCCGCCCTATTTTTTCGAATGATTATTTCTGTTTGGTCGTCATCAAATTCATCCACCGCTTCATCGCTTTCTTTTCTATAATAGCTATCTCTGTACAAGAAAGATACGATGTCTGCATCTTGCTCGATTGACCCAGACTCCCTAAGGTCTGAGAGTTCTGGTCTCTTATCATCTCTACTTTCCACTCCACGCGATAGCTGAGAAAGCGCAATAACCGGAGTTTCAAAATCCATCGCCAATTTCTTTAATTGCCTTGAAATCTCTGAAATCTGTTGTTGTCTTGATTCTCTTGTCGAAGATTCAATCAATTGAAGATAGTCAATTACAATTAGACCAATCTCGCCTCGCTCTTGCTTCAACTTTCTACACTTTGCACGAATTTCATTAATTTTTATTCCAGAAGTGTCATCTAGATAAATATTGGCACGACTTAGAGCACCAGAGGCGATAATAATACTTTCCCACTCTTGATCATTCAGATTTCCGCTACGAAGATGTGTCGAGTCGACCAGCCCTTCTGCACAAATCATCCGTTGAACTAAATCGGTTGCCTGCATTTCGAGAGAGAAGATAGCCACCGTGTCCGTCGTCTTTGTTCCTACATTTTGTGCAATATTTAGCGCAAACGCTGTTTTCCCCATCGCAGGACGAGCCGCTAAAATCATCAACTGCCCCGGGTGTAGCCCCGTCGTTGCCAAGTCGAAATCAACGAATCCTGTCGCCAAACCTGTAACTAGGCTGGTCGTCTCAGTATTCTTTTCAATCTTTTTGAGCGTCTCCCCAATCACATTTTTTATTTTTTCAAAACCTGAAGTGCTTCGTATTTCTGTTTTTCGAAGAATATTATCAACGGCTTCTTGTATCAAATCCGTTGCTTCCCCGTCTCCGTTAAATGCCAGATCGACTCCGTTGTCCAAGGCTTTCAATAAATTACGAAGGGCAGATTTATCCGAAACAATCTTCGCATATTGAAGTGCGTTTTGCGATGTTGGAACTGTTTCCTGAATAGAAATAATTCCGAGCTGCCCTCCAGCATCTTGGAGCGATTTATTTTTATCCAACTCGTTTGAAAGCGTGACAATGTCAATCGGCTGACTGTCGTCCATCAACGACTCCATTGCAAGGAAAATTACGCGATTTTGATGATGATAAAAATCTTCAGCCGAAAGCATTTCACGGATTTCGATCAAGCGATCGTTATCTATCATCACACTCCCAAGAACTGCTTTTTCCGCTTCTAAATCATTTGGTGGAATTCTATAATTTGCTTCTGCCATACCTAATCTCCATACCTACCTTAAACTGCGACCTACTTGCTAAAACTTGAGGTTTTTAACAACTATCGGAATGCTTCCCTAAACGAGAAGATGTATACGTAAAATAATAACATAAGATTCCTTCCAACTTCTCCTGGATTGTAAAAATTTGGAAGTCAGGCAGGATTCACAAGCACAAAAAAAGGCATCTAAGGTGTACCATCCTTCAGAAGTTAGATATCTCATCCAAGTTCTGGGGCAGGGTACATCCTAGCGCCTGTATTTTTTTTGATTAACAATCACCCGATATTATCGGCAACTTGGAAGCATCACTCGTTGCACATTCATGGATTACACACGAACCGAGTAGCGCTAATGCTAACAACGCTCCAATCGTTATCGCGACCAGCATCTTTTGGTTGCCCACTTGTTTCTTCATCTCAGATTTATCCCCTCTTTTTCTATCCTTTTTGCATACATCTTTGCCTTGTTCTCGTCTAATACTTCAAATCCCTGAATTGCTTTTCGTATCTTAGCTGCCCCTATTTCGTCTTCTCCCAGTTTGATTTCTACCAATCCAAGGTAGAACATTTGATGGAGACGATTGAAATATAAGTTTTTCGTCATCAATCTCTCCTCAATCTGGCGAAGGAGCATGTAAGCGAGCGTGTATTCTTTCTCCCGCACACAGAAATCTACCAAATTATGCAGGGTGGAAATGATGACTCTTCTCGTTTCCTTCTTCTGTTCACGAATTTTCAAGTAATCCTTCATCTTATTGAAAATTTCCTTGGCGAACATCAGATTCATTTCTATAGGAAATAGATGTAAGGTTAGTGAAAATAGTCTGAGCTCATACAATCCCCACGATTCATCACTCAACAAAGTATGGTGAAGAAATTCGAAGTCTCCTTCGTCCAAGGTGTACTTGGAATCTACCGCCGACAGGACACCTAAAATAAGAATCTTATTCAATCGATGTGCGCGATTTTGTCCGTTCTCCGAGAGGGAGCGTTCTCGCTCGACAAGATATTCAATTTCTCGAAATTCATTATGAGAAAGGTGATGATCTATTCGGGTAATCAACTCCATGCCTTCAAACTCCTGTTCTTCAAAGAAGGAAGCGTACTCAACCCAACTCGTATTTAAGCGTTCTAAGAAAGAGAAGAAGTTGCGGATAGAAATATCACACTCACCTCTCTCAAATTTTGAGAGGTAGGAGTGCGTCGCAATCCCATCTGTTACTTCTTTTAATGTATATCCTTTTGATTTTCTGAGTTTTCGAAAAACTTCACCATACATTCTTTCCTTCATCACTCACCTCATATTTATCTCATATTTATTTCTTAATGATCCCCCATTTAATCTTCTCATTCTGAACTTATCTATCATTATATCCTTATATTTTATTCTCGTCTAGTTATTTTTGATAAAAAAAACACTCATTATCTGAGTGTTTAAAGGAATATCTGTTTCGCCGTTTATTTACAGTGTTTTTTTATAATGGATTTCTAATCGTTTTCCGCTTTGGAAATCTTCCCTTGTTCTATATAAACCATCAAAATTGAAATATCTGCCGGGTTGACCCCGCTAATTCGACTCGCTTGGGCGATTGTTTCCGGCTGGATTTTTTTCAATTTTTCTCTCGCTTCATTTGCCAAGGAATTGACATCATCATAATTCAAATGTTTCGGGATGCGTTTCATTTCCATCCGTTTCAATTTCTCAACCTTCTCAAGCGCCTTTTGAATATACCCTTCATACTTTAGCTGAATTTCGATTTGTTCTTTCGTCTTCTCGTCCAAAACCTCAGCTGCCTGCCCAACAAAATTTGTTACATCGTCATAACGGACTTCCGTCCGTTTCAAAAATTGTGCAGCCGTCATCGCGTCTTGAAGGGGTTTGAAGCCCATCGCTTCTATCTTTTCATTCGTTTCTTGTGTGGGTTTGAGCTTTTCATTATTCAATCGTTTCAACTCATTTTCAAGTTGCACACGTTTGATCTCAAAGCGATTCCACTGCTCATCTTTCACCAATCCAATCTCACGTCCAATTTGGGTGAGTCGTAAATCTGCATTGTCATGTCGGAGGATGAGGCGGTATTCAGCACGACTCGTGAGCAAGCGATAAGGTTCGAGCGTCCCTTTTGTCACAAGATCGTCAATCATCACCCCAATGTAGCCATCACTTCTTTTTAATACGAATTCTTTCTTCCCTTGGACTTTCAAAGCAGCATTGATCCCTGCAATAATCCCTTGACCAGCCGCCTCTTCATATCCACTCGTTCCATTTGTTTGCCCAGCCGTAAAGAGCCCAGCTATCGACTTCACTTCGAGTGTCGGACGAAGTTGATGAGGTTTTACAACATCATACTCAATCGCATATCCGCTACGCATCATTTCAGCTTTTTCCAACCCTTTTATCGAATGAAGCAAATCTTGTTGAACGTCTTCAGGCAAACTTGTAGAAAGCCCTTGGACATAAACTTCTTCCGTATGTCTTCCTTCCGGTTCCAAGAAGAGCTGATGCCTTTCCTTATCTTCAAATCGAACAATTTTGTCTTCAATGGATGGACAGTAGCGAGGTCCTAATCCTTCCACCA
>JAITHN010000184.1 GCA_031279745.1 Streptococcaceae bacterium | reverse complement strand
TGGTTGCAACGGCTCAATTGGTTGCAACGGCTCAATTGGTTGTACAGGTTCGACAGGTTTAATCGGTTGCACAGGCTCGATTGGTTGTAAAGGTTCAACAGGCTGAATGGGTTCAATCGGTTGTACGGGCTCAATTGGTTGTAATGGTTCTACAGGAGGTGTTTCTATAACTCGTGCAGGTTCTGGAATATCCACATATGCCTTTTGAGAGAAGTCCACTTTATATTTAAGGGATTCTTTTTGGAGCTCTTGCTCACGTTTGATTTCAGTTTCATCCCATTCATGTTGCGTTAATTGCGGGATAGTATTCCAAGATTGTATTTCTTTTGACGTTTCATATGTCAATTTTTCAATGGCTACTTGTTGGAGGTTCGTTGCTCCACCAGTAGAGGATGAAATAATTAATTTAACATTTTTACCGGCTTTCGCTACCCAATCGGAAATATTTTTTTCCCATTTATAACCTTCATAGTCAACGGACATGATGTTTGTTTTCGCATCAAAATGAATATGAATGGGTTGCCAAGTTTTAATATCATCTTGTAACAATGCGTCTTTTTCAGGAGATAATTGAACAATTCCATTCGTAGCCTCAGCTGAATAGATGTCAAAGGACTTGATTCCCTTGTTCTTAGCTTCCTTCGGGTTTGAGATGTAATGAGGTTGATCTGCACCTTTATTTTCAAGGAAGTTCCCCTCTTGATCGACTTTTTTAAAGTCTCCCATTCCGTTTTTCGCAACATCATCATTCATATAAGTGCGAACAGTCCCCTTATCGTCTGTATAAACAAACGCACCAAAACTTTGACCATGAGCGATGTTTGCTAGATTTGCGCCTCTATGTTCGAGTGGATCTTTATCATAGGGCATAGCCCCATCATGCAGATTAGCTAATTTTTTATTGTAAGGATTGTCAACGTCGCTTTGGGTGTTATACCAAGTATCAAGTTTAAAACCAAAAGCATGATTCAAATAGCCCAAGCCAAAACCATTTCCCCAGTGTCCAACATCTGCGTTGTCAACCGGATTAAATCCAAATGCAATTCCATCTGCACCAATCGGTTGAACGTGGTCTCCAAGGTTCACTCTCGCATCAAGAGTAAAATCATGCTCTAAGTTGATGGATTGATCGTCTGACATGGTAACAGAACCAGCTTGCTTCACTCTATCTCTCGTAAATTGGATGACCTTGTTCTTTGGATCGATCAAGGCATCATTCTTCGTAGTGTCGCTCGTTGTATGTTGCAAAACATGATTTGGAACGATAAATTGATCGGATAAATCCAAATCAGAGGTAACCGTACCGTTTTGAGTGAAGATAATTTTCTCAGATCGATCAGCGCTTGTAAAATAAGTTTGCCCAGTTTTAACGCTTGCGAGTGGAATTTGATTTCCATCTTTGTCGAAGACGAATTGAGGGGCAACATCGTGGTTGATGCTAGATTTTGATGTTGTTTTTCCATCTGTAACGATTGAATTTACATTTGAAATTTTCTTTGAAGAGTCTTCCGTCAAGCGAGAATTCTCATTGTATTTTGGAAGGACTTCACCGGAAAGAGAAGAATGATGTGTAGTTGTTCCATCATGAAGTTCAACTGGACCAAGGTTCACCTTAGAATTGTGATCTGGACTCGTATAGCTTCCTTCTTTTGAAAAACCGTCCGTGTCTTTTGGCACGGAATACGAAGCAACCTCACTGTTTACTTCTTCTGGTGAAAGTTTGACAGGTTTTTCTTTTGAAGAGTTAGAGTCGTCCGGAAGGATGGTAATCTCTGTTTTGTCTGTTAGTTTTTTTGCTTGGTCAAAAGTGAGATTATCTTCGGATAAATGACTCTCTGAAACTTCTTTCTTGTTTTCCTCTTTGCTCGTATCGATAACGTCTGCACAGATTTGTGCACTATTTGCAAGCAGTAAACTGCTTAATAAAGTGATACTTGCGATTGCTTTTTTTGAAATCATAAAGCTCCTTTCTTAATTCTATAAAAGAATAAGAGAAGCACCGAAAGAATTCAAAAACCTTGCTCATGTATTAAGAAATCTTAATATTTGACTATTTTTTTTTAAAACCAAAAGATAACGTCTTTTATTTTATGCTATATAGGTCTTTGATCATAGAATTATAAATTTTTTACTTTTTCGAAAAAAGAAAAAAGTCAAATAAACCGGTGAGCAGCAAAAAAAAGAAGCCACTTTGATGGCTATGTACAACTCCAGAAGAGGGGTGATACACTAGTTTCCTTCAAAGTGGGACATCATGGCAGGAATTTCTAAAATCATTTTGCTAGGGAGAGAGACGTACTCGTTCCTAGAGATAGAGGAAGCGATGTGGCTATGCAGAAAAACTGCAGCATGGAGTGTTTGAATAGGGTCTTTGAATTGTGCATGAAAGCCAGCAATCATACCGGCAAGCGTATCTCCCATACCGCCTGTTGCCTGGGCGGGCGTACCGTTCGTGATAAAAGAAGAAGGTCGGTGTGGATGGAAGATTTCAGTTCGCGAACTTTTTAGGACGATGTGCACTTTCATCTCATCTACAATTTTTTGAACGGCAGGCGTTGTCTGCTCTGCTATTTCTAGCCCAGTTAGGGATGAAAACTCTTGTTGATGAGGCGTAAAAATCATGTTTTCAGGCGTGGAAAGGCTGATATGGAGATCTTTGAAGAGCGAAAGACCGTCTCCATCAAGAATGACAATCTGATGAGGGCGAATTCTCTCCATGCAAAATTGAAAGACATGTTTTGCTTGATCAGTTTGCCCGAGCCCTGGGCCTATAAGAAGAATTGCGGCACGGCTAAGAAGGGATTGTATGGTGTCGAAATCCGTCCAATCACAGACCATAGACTCTGGAACGTGTGCATGAAGGGGCTGGAAGTTCTTCGGTGAGGTTATCAGTGTGGTAAGCCCTGCACCAGAAAACACACAAGCTTTTGTAGCAAGGATTGCAGCTCCTCCCATGTAGTTGTCTCCTGCTAAAATAACCACACGCCCATAATTTCCTTTATGGGTTTTTTGTTTTCTTCTCTTAATCACTTCTGGTAGTATTTCACGCGTAATTTCCATGTGTTCCTCCTTATTTTATATAAATCTAGTATAGCAAAATCCAAATTGATTTTTTTTGCGTATCTTTTTGTGAGGTGATTTGATGGATATTTCAAAAATAGTGATGAAGCAGTTGAAATTAGGAAGAAGTATACAAGCGGAAGACTACTACTTACTGCCTACAATTGAAGGCTACCGCTCTTTTTTTCGAAAGGGAAATCGGAAGGAAAGAGAGGAAGTTTTTGAAGCGGAAGTAGCTGAAAAAATCATTCTCCATCTAAAGTATCGTGCGGGGATGAACGTTGGGGAGAGAAGGAGGGCGCAACTAGGGAGTTTTAGCATTCATGATGAAGGAAGAGATTATCGATTTCGAGTGTCGACTGTTGGGGATTTCATGCAAAAAGAGAGTCTAGTTCTTCGCTTTCTCCATTCTTTTGAAGAGAAGGCTTGCTTGTATTTTGATGATTCGCAGATTCAAGAGATTCAAAGGCATTTGCTGAAGCGAGGGCTCTTCTTGTTTTCAGGTCCAACAGGGAGCGGGAAAACGACGTCGATGTTTCAACTCGCTCTCAGTTTAAACAAGAACCAAATGATTTCTATTGAAGACCCCGTAGAAATAGAGAATAAAGCGGTTTTGCAACTTCAGGTGAATGAAGCAATTGGAATGACCTATGAGGCACTAATAAAGCTATGCTTACGGCATCGTCCGGACATCGTCTTTGTAGGGGAGATTAGAGATGAAATAACACTTCGTTCTGTTATACGGGCGACATTAACTGGACATACAGTATTTAGCACGCTTCATGCGAAAAATGTTGAAGGGGTAAAGGCGAGGCTCATAGAGCTCGGGGCTACCAGAGAAGAATTGAAAATTTGCTTGGGGGGTATCGTTTATCAAAGGTTGCTAGAAGATGTTGCAGGTGATGTTCGGGCGTTATTTGAAGCTGTGATTTAT
>JAITHN010000040.1 GCA_031279745.1 Streptococcaceae bacterium | reverse complement strand
AGAATACGCACGAATCAGTCCACCTCCACCAAGTTTAATTCCTCCAAAGAAACGAGTGGTCACTGCAAGAATATTGGTCAAATCTCGTTTGACCAATACTTCTAACATCGGCGCCCCAGCCGTCCCGCTAGGCTCACCGTCATCACTGCTCCTGGTAATCTCAGAACGTTCTCCTAAGACAAATGCTGAACAATTATGGTTCGCCTTCCAATTTTCCTTTTTCACAGCCTCTAGAATCTTTCTCGCCTCTTCTTCACTCTGAATACGGTAAATCCTTGTAATAAATTTTGACTTCTTCCGCTCCATTTCATTTATAGAATTCTTTTGAACAGTATAATACAAATCCTCACCTCGACGTCTGCTCCATTTTTCGTCTATTTTACCATAAAGCTTACTCTCTGTTTGAGGAATAATATTCTTGAAATGTTTCATTTTCTTGATGCAGCCGTTTTAATCTCTCCGTATATTCTGCTTCCCAATCCGCCTTTTCTTTTTCAAGTTGAACGGTCGCTTCTTTCTTTGATTGCATCTCGAGTATTGTCACAGCAAGCTCTGTACAGAATGCTTCTATGCGTTTCGAAATATTTGGGATTTCCTTTCGTACAGCATTGGAGTCTGTACGGGCAGGAGTTTCCGTTTCGTTAGTACTGCCTGAAGAAACATCAATTTCCGCAACCCTAGTGCAGCCCGAATCAATGCCGATTTCTGCTTCCCTATCCGTAACGGTTTGCGTCACTTGGCCATTTTCCTTAAGACTACAAATGCTAGAACCCGTTGTCACATCGGTATCAGTTGCATCCATTCGCCCCATCTTCGTACATTCGCAATCTTGAACCTCCACCGAGTCAGGGAGGTGTCGTCCAACAGATAGATTCCGCTCTGCTCCTCTCTCCAATCCTTCTACACATTCCGTTAAGTAAGCGAGTTGTTCCTCAAAAAAAGAAAATTTGCCTTCCAGTTGATTGAGTTCTTCTTTCAACAAGATTTCTGATTCTCTTGGCTCAAACACTTGTTTTACCACTCTTTCCACCGAGTTTTCTAGGGTTTTTATTTTTTGATTCACCGAAACCTCGTCAACCAAACTTTGACGTTTCGCTTTTTCAACGGGAGTATTATCGGATTTTCTTAAACCACTCTTCAACTCTTCAGGAAAAGGATAGGTCGCATGATCTCCAAATTTTTGAAACACTTTTTCAAAATCCGTATATTCCGGATAGGGAAAACGGAGTTCTTCAATATAAAGAATTTTCCCTTTCTTATTTTTCTTTGATAAAACAGCGCGCCCAACAGATTCCGCCTCCAGAACACGCTCATTTTCATCCTCCGCCCAATCAATCAAATCTTCAAAACCTTTAATTCTTCTTGAACGAATATGTTCTATATCAATAAATTCTAATCTCGCTTTCTTCTCAAAGAGTCCCATAATTTCTCCGTTCTATTCCGCTACACTCTGACTAGACTCGCGCTTTTTTTCAATCGTCATCTTTTCTATTCCAGCAATTTTCCTCTCCGCACCGACTCTTATGATTCTAAGTTTCAATGCTTCAACTTCCTCTACTTTTTTACTTGTCATGCTTCCATCTTTTTGAACCACATTCAGCTGATAGTGATAATGCGTAACCGTTAAGACCGTCAATCCATCTCTATCGTCGTAAATCTCTGTTTTTGACAAAACTTGATCACGCATTACATCTTTATATGCCAAATGAACGGGCAATTCATCCCTTTTTACAATGCTCTCAAAGAGTGATTTTTTCATAAAACCTCTCATCCTTGTATGATTCTCCCCCAATTCTTTTTTCGTGTAATAGGCGATTAAAAAGCGATTCACCCACTTCTCAATCGATTCTTGCGCATTTTTTTCTTGCTTCTTCTCAACGCCTGCAGTGTGCGCTCCAAACTCGTAAGATGTAATGTTTGTCACTAAAAGAAGTAAAACAGTGGTAAACAGGATTGCTATAAACACACTTCTCTCATCATAGGCGAATATTTTTTCCAGAATGTTTTGCCTTCGTCTACTCAACCCCACTCACCACCCTCATAAAATGCACTCCTTTTTCAATACCAACCACCCTCCACCTCATCGTGAAGATGCCGTTCACATTCATTTCACTAATCAAAAAATTCCCTTCTGAAAACACATGCTCCACAAAAGCAACATGCCCGTATAATGTTGAACTTCCTTGGACTCCAGGTTCAAAAATAACCGCATCCCCAACAATAGGCTGAATGGCTAACTTAGCCCCATGGGTCAACTTGTAATTCTCGGTCCAATCTGCTGCATTTCCCATAAACGGATGAATGTGCTTGCCAAATTGGCGCATGCGATTAAACACATACCACGTGCAATGCCCGGGAGCATATCCATTTCCCTCCCACCCTGTCTCAATTTCTTTTTTAGTAGGCATTGGGAAAATCCTCTTCTCCGCCCATAAGTATGCATCCAAGGGATTGAATGTCGGGGATTGCTCAGTTTGTGAAAAATAGAAAAACCAATCCCTTGATGCACTTATTCTTAACTCAATTTTATCGAGCGGATTTCCCTCCCAAAACGTTAAAAACGTCTTCGTCGCCTCTTCTAGTTGTTCCAACTTTGAGATTGATGCTACATCTTTGAAGATTTTACTACGAATGGGGGAGTCCCCATTTAGAATAAAGTCGAGCTGTAAATCGAGGTTATACCATTTTTCTCCTCTTTCTTTCGCATAGGTTCTAAGCATCAAAGCCCTGTTTGATCCGTCCGTTGTATCCGTCCATTGCCCTAGCCCTAGCCCACGATGGCGAATCAATGGAAATTTACCCCCGTAGATTTCAGCACTTCCCATCTCAAGCCAGGAGTCGTCATCCCAACATCCCTTAAAAGCTCCAACGGGCGGAGCGAGGTAATCACCTTCCGCACGTTTTGGGTTAATCCCACTTTCGATTTGGAAATTTCCTAAGATGGCAGAAATGCCAACCGTCGAAAAGCCTTGGCTTTTTAGCCGAGAATAAACTTGAACTGCACGCTCAACCACACTCGACTCGGTTTCCTTCGAGGCTAGCAATTCTACCTCTTCTTGATAATCAACTGAAGAATAGTAAAGGCTTGGG
>JAITHN010000031.1 GCA_031279745.1 Streptococcaceae bacterium | reverse complement strand
TACAGATTCTGGAGGAACTGATGTAGGTGGCGGTTCAACTACAACTGATGCCGGTGGAACTGATGTTGACGGTGGTTCAACTACCACTGATGCAGGCGGTTCAACTACAACTGATAGCGGTTCTAATGCTGATGGAGGTTCGGGAGCTACAGATTCTGGAGGAACTGATGTAGGTGGCGGTTCAAGCACCACTGATGCAGGAGATTCAACTACAACCGATAGCGGTTCTAACATTGACGGAGGTTCAGAAGCTACAGATTCTGGAGGAACTGATGTAGGAGGCGGTTCAACTACCACTGATGCAGGCGGTTCAGATGCGAGTGGAGGCTCAACAACCACAGATACAGGAGGTTCAACTACAACCGATAGCGGTTCTAACATTGACGGAGGTTCTGGTGTAGGTGGCGGTTCAAGCACCACTGATGCAGGAGATTCAACTACCACTGATGCTGGCGGAACTGATGTAGGTGGGGATTCAACAAACACTGATGCAGGTGGATCAGATACAGGCGGTTCAAGCACCACAGATGCAGGAGGTTCAACTACAACTGTTGATGTTGGCGGAAGTTCTACGACAGCCGGCACAGGAGATTCTAAAATCACAGAGGGTGTTGGTTCAGCGAATACGGGAGGCAAACAAACAGTCGGTAGTCATCAAACAAAGACGGAAGACGCGGTTCAAGATAACACATTTGGCACTGGGTTGAAAGATAAAGGTGCTCAAGTAACTGTGGAAATAAAAGTTCCGGAAGGTGAATTGGCTATTCCAAAAGAAAACGAGCCTTCTTCAAATGGTGATGTTCAAACACCGAACGGAACAGGTCTTGAGGATGAACAGAGGCACACAGATAAAATCAATCAAGGTAGCGATGGTAAAGTTTCAGTTGAGGAAAATCTAAATGGAAGAATTCCAATAGGTGGCGGAGCAGCAAGTCTCGGAGGAGTAGATGGAACGCAAAACCAAAATACTGGATTTCCAAACGAAGCTAGATCAACCGAGGAAAAAGTCTCTCATTTACCAAGAACTGAAAATGAAAAACGTACTTCAGTAAATAGTCTAGAAGGAAATGAGTATGTGACAGAAGGAAATCGACTTCCACAAACTGAAAACGGATTCTCTGAACCTGTTCGCTTGAATAGCAATGAAGAAGAAACCTTGTTTGATGGCGACAAGCGTGGCTCGGAACAGAACCAAACAGGGGATGTGACGAGACAATTGGGAAGTAATTCTAATGAATCAACAGGCATAAAGAAAATAAACGATGCTGAAGGCGGAAATGTATTAGAAGCTTCAGGCGGATTCTTGTCTACGCTCTTAGGGTTGATTCAAGCTGCGTTCTGGCGGCTTAGGCAGCCTGACTTAGATGGTGATGAAGATAAAATCACTCGCCTGAAAGATCCTGAAAATAGTGAAGATAAGGACGATCACACCAACTAAGTCGCATATGGAAATCATTGCAATAAAAAGCCAAGACTTTGCCATTCCTCAAGTCTTGGCTTTTTGGCTGTAAAAATCAGGCGCTTGTAGCAATGCTCGACCCAATGCTCGACCCAATACCCGTAAAAAATTCAAGGGGTATCCCTCTAAAAGCATTTTAACTTTGGACATGGCATACCTGTAGCACCTTGAACTTCACGTCCTCACCTCTCGAGATTAGCCTAGTTCTAGCGACCCGTCTAGCTCAAGGGACTCTGCCTGAACAGCAAGGTAAAGTTTTCGCCTCCTTATTCAAAGTCTCCGTGTGGATGAGATTCTTGATAAAAAAGCGATTTCCTTGTACTATTACTCATTAAGAGGTGAAATATGAGAAATATTACCAAAGATTTTGATACAATTGCTGCAATTTCAACGCCGCCAGGTGAAGGAGCAATCTCCATTATTCGAATTTCAGGGAGCGATGCGATTGAGATTGCGGATAAACTTTATGTGCAGTCCGGGAAAAAATTGTCAGAAGTTGAGACGCATACCATTCATTATGGACATATCGTGAATCCCCGAACCAAACAAAACGTTGATGAGGTGATGGTCAGCGTGATGCACGAGCCGAGAACATTTACAAGAGAAGACGTGGTTGAGATTAACACGCATGGTGGAATTGTCGTAGTGAATGAACTTCTTCAGCTAATTTTGAAGCAAGGCGCGAGATTGGCAGAACCTGGAGAATTTACGAAACGTGCCTTCTTAAATGGAAGAATCGACCTAACAGAAGCAGAAGCCGTGATGGATATTATCCGTGCAAAAACAGATAAAGCAATGACGGTGGCGGTCAAGCAACTTGATGGAAGCCTTTCGAATTTGATTCGCTCCATGAGAGAGGATATTTTACAAACACTCGCTCAGGTTGAAGTCAATATTGACTATCCTGAATACGACGATGTCGAAGAAGTGACAACGAAGCTTTTGTTGGAAAGAGCGATTGAAATCAAAGGCAGGCTGGATGCGTTGTTGCAAACGGCTAAGCAGGGGAAAATCTTAAGAGAAGGAATTGCAACGGCAATTATCGGGAAGCCGAATGTAGGAAAGAGTTCGCTTTTGAACCATCTTCTTCAAGAAGATAAGGCGATTGTAACGGATATCGCTGGTACCACTCGAGATGTGATTGAAGAATATGTAAATGTAAGAGGTGTACCTTTAAAGCTCATCGATACAGCAGGGATTCGGGAGACGGATGATTTTGTTGAAAAAATTGGAGTAGAAAGAAGTAGAAAAGCTCTAGAAGACAGCGATTTAATACTGCTCGTGCTCAATAATAGTGAAGAATTGTCTCTAGAAGACGAAGCGTTGCTTAAGGAAACGAAAGGTGCAAAACGGATTATTTTACTGAATAAAACGGATTTGCCTGAAAAATTAAAGATTGATACTTCTGAAAATCTAACTGCAGAGGATGAAATTCTTCGCATTTCAGTTCTTCAAAATCAAAATTTAGATGCGCTTGAGCTATCCATTCGGAATTTATTCTTTGCTGGGGAAATGGAAGGGCAGGATGCAACATATTTATCGAATGTTCGGCATATTGGACTGATTGAAAATGCCAGAACAAGCGTGGAGGAAGTGATTGAAGGCATTCATTCAGGGATGCCAGTGGATTTGGTTCAAATGGATATGACGAAATCTTGGGATTTACTCGGCGAAATTATTGGAGAAAGTGTTCAAGATGAATTATTAAATAAATTGTTTAGTCAATTCTGTCTAGGGAAATAGACTGCTTATTCCTTGGATACAGTAATGGTGCTTCCCCTAGTTTAGAAACAAAAACGCTTGCTTATGGCAGGCGTTTTTGTTTCGCCTTTGAGTCTATGCTTAGCACAGTTATTTTTCCGTGGGGCGGGCTTTAAGCATCAAAAAAGCATAAGGAACAAAGGGATAAATGTGTCCGGTTCCTTATGCTAATCTTATCGGTGTTTTTGATTGCGAGTTTGGTCTCACGCGTCCGTGCACCCACTTCCTTCTAACTCCTCTGCATTCGTACGCCCTTGTCCTCATACGCTTGTGCGCATATACTCCGGTCTCCAGATCATGACTTTTTAGCCACTCGTAGTCCAGTCTCCGGCTCATGCCATAGCAGTTACTCAGCCCCTAGTCAGCTCTGCAGTCTTTCTTCCTGCTGATAGTCAATGGGAAGCCACTCGAGGACTCGTTCAATCATCTTGTCCCAGTAATACCATTCATGTTTTCCGTGACCGACCTCGTAGTCGATGTCATAGCCTAACTGGCGAATCTGTTCAACTGCAAGATTGCTTGCCTCAAAGAGAAAATCCTCCTGGCCACACCAAGCATAAAGTTTTGGCTTTGTGCCGCCTTTCAGGCGGAGGCGTGCAGCATTGATGAGATTATTCGAACTTTGTTCAACGTTCTCCAAGTCGCCAAAGATACCTTTCCAATAGGTTTCGCTTCCAAGAGTAAACGCCACCTCTTTTGAAAAGACCAGACCGCCGGAAAGGCTCGCCGCATGAGAGAAACTTTCAGTGCCGAAAGCAAATTTCCACGCACCATAGCCGCCCATAGAAAGCCCAGCCACGAAGTTTTTTTCAACTTTGGTTGAAATTTGAGGGAAAAGTTGTTTAATTTTCTTAGGAAGCTCAATCGCAAGAGCATCAAAGTAATTTAGTCCATACGTAGTATTTGTATACCACGCAAGGTCCGTAGAAGGCATGACGATTGCAATCTTTGTGTTTCGGACATATCGCTCTATACTCGTACGACGTGTCCAAGTAGAGTGATTTCCTCCCATCCCATGTAAGAGATAAAGCACGGGAATATCCGTCAAATCTTCCAGCGTCCAGTCAGGATTATTGTCGCTCAGCTCTGGAAGAATTACCGCCATGGATTGTTCCATTTCTAAAGTTTCTGAATAATAATTAATTTCTAAAAGTGCCATAGTTCTCCTTAGTGCCTGTACTTATTTAAATCAATCTGTCTTTGTTGAGCATAGGTGATTATTGGTGCGTCAAAAAGGAGAGTGGCATGCGTCTGTAACTCTTCAATGGTTCTACAACCCAACATGGTAAAGATGAGATGCACTTCTTTTTCTAAGTCCATCAACCACTCAACAGCTCCATCTACCCCTTTTTTTTGAAGAATATAAAGAAGTTTAGCAGAGATTCCTACGCTCTTCGCTCCAAGAGCTAAGGCTTTCACGACATCTAAACCATTTTGTATTCCACCGCTAGCAAGGATGTTGATTTCCCCTTGTAAGCTTGAGGATTCAAGTAGGCTTTCAACAGTTGAAAGCCCCCAGTTATCTAGGTAGGCTTTCGAAGAAAGGCTACGTTGGTTCTCGATTTTAAGGAAGTTCGTTCCTCCTCTACCGCTAATGTCCACTGCCTTTACACCCATATCAATTAGGGATGCAATCGTTTCTTTACTCATACCGAAACCGACTTCTTTTACAATAATAGGAAGGTGAATTTCATTTACTATCGCTTTTATATTTGACTTCCAATTTGAAAAATTCTTATCGCCTTCTTGCATGAAAAGTTCCTGAGGAGCATTCAAATGGATTTGTAAACCGTCCGCCTGTGCAATATTTAATGCTTTATAGGCTTCCTGAACAGTGGCTTGTGCGCTAATATTAACAAAAATTTTACCATTCGGATTTGCCAAACGAATCGCACGGAAAGTAGGGGTGAGAGCATCGTTTCGAATTGCAGAAGAAGCACTTCCAGTGGCAATCAAGATCCCAGACTGATTGGCGATTTCACCTAATTTCCGATTGATTTCTAGCGACTTTTCACTTCCCCCTGTCATCGCATTAATATAGAAAGGACGGGTGAACTTCATCCCTAGAAAGCTCGTGGAAATATTCGTATGTCCCAGATCTATTTCGGGGAGAGAGGTGTGTAGAAAACGAATCTGCTCAAAATCAGTCGAATTTTTTTTAAAGTTTTTCATGGCGAGTTGAAGGTGTTCATCTTTTCTATTGTTTTGCATAATGCTCCTTTCAATTGGTTCTCCTTGCACTAGTTTACCAAAATCCAAACAAAAAGCGTTGACAAAAACATTTGCACGTTGTATCATAATAAAGTTGAAAAAAGCAGAAGCACCCGCTTCTCGCCTAGGAGATAAAGTTTCCGGGCAGATATGAATTGTGAGAACAATTTTTGCGGGCTTTTGTGAAAACAAAAGCTTTTTTCTTATCAAAAAATAAAGGAGTTGAAGGACCATAGCAAAAGATTTGATGGTAAATGATGGAATTCGTGCAAGAGAACTTCGCGTAATCACGGACGATGGTGAACAACTTGGAATCATTTCTCGTGATGAAGCTTTATCACGTGCGGAAAAAATGAATCTTGATTTAGTTCTCGTTTCACCGCAAGCAAAACCACCAGTTGCAAAAATCATGGATTACGGAAAATTCAGATTTGAACAACAAAAGAAATTGCGTGAACAGCGCAAGAATCAAAAAGTGATCAGCGTGAAAGAAGTGCGTTTGTCACCTGGAATCGATGACAATGACTTCAATACGAAGTTGCGTAATGCAAGAAAATTCCTCGAAAAAGGAAATAAAGTGAAAGCTTCAATTCGTTTTAGAGGACGTGCCATTACCCACAAAGATGTTGGTCAAAGAGTACTCGATCGCTTAGCTAAAGAAACAGAAGATATTGCTGTTGTTGAGCAAAAAGCAAAAATGGATGGACGCAGCATGTTCTTACAGCTTGCGCCTAAGGCAGATAAAAAATAATCGGAGGAAATAGCAATGCCAAAACAAAAAACACACCGCGCTAGTGCAAAACGCTTCAAACGTACAGGAAAAGGTGGATTGAAACGTTACCGTGCTTTCACTTCTCACCGTTTCCACGGGAAAACAGTTAAACAACGTCGTCAGTTACGTAAAGCAAGAATGGTTCACTCTGGAGACTTCAAACGTATCCGTCAAATGTTGAGCCAAATGCGCTAAGAATAAACAAATTATACTGGAGGAAAAATCATGGCAAGAGTTAAAGGTGGCGTTGTTTCACGCAAACGTCGTAAACGTATTTTAAAATTAGCAAAAGGTTACTACGGTAGCAAACATACATTATTCAAAACAGCGAAAGAGCAAGTTTACAATTCATATAACTATGCTTATCGTGACCGTCGTCAAAAGAAACGTGACTTCCGTAAATTATGGATTGCACGTATCAATGCGGCAGCTCGCTTGAACGAATTAAGCTATTCAAAATTAATGCACGGTTTGAAATTGGCTGAAATCGAAGTCAACCGTAAAATGTTAGCTGACTTAGCTGTAAACGACAGTGCTGCATTTGCTCAATTGGCTGATGAAGCGAAAAAAGCTTTGGCTAAATAATACATTCGAAAACGTCTGGAATCCAGGCGTTTTTTTCTGAGTGGCAAGGTGCGGATTTGGAAATGGAAGCACCAAGAGATGCGAAGATTCGCACTTTTTCCTTTGACTACAACGGGAAATCGGGTATAATAAGGGATTGAATCAGTGTGTTTGCACAAAGAGAGAGGTATGGACATGGCAGTGGAACTAAAAAAATACGAAGGACAAAATCGTGATGAGTTGGCAATGATTGATGTTGCGCATGAAATTCTTGAAGTAAGAAAACAAATAATGGAATTCAATGAATTGGTCAACGAAATCCAAAACTATCTTGGAAAAAGCGATATTGAAATTCGTGAATCTCTGGCACAATTTTATACAGAATTGAATATTGATGGAAGTTTCATTTCTTTAGGAAACAATGTTTGGGGACTTCGCAGTTGGTATGGCATTGATGAAATCGATGAAGAAGTGGCTCACGATGAGGAAGAAGAAGGAAGTCGTAAGAAACATAAAAAACGGTTAAATGCGTTTGCAACAAGCGAAGATGATGATGTCATCGATTACAACGATGATGATCCGGAAGATGACTTTGAAGAAGAAGAGGACGATCTTAGTGACGTCGATGGCGATGAAGATGACGAGAAGGCCGAGGTAGAAGCCTACGACTCGGATCTTCGTGAAATCGAAATCGATGAAGATGGTTTGGAAGAAGAATTGGATGTTGACTTTGGCGATGATGATGTTGAGGAAGAAGAAGACGAGGATTCTGTAGACAGCGAAAAAAAATAGATTGTTAAGAAATGAATTGTTGCGTTTGAAACATCTTGACAATTTTCATGAAAAAAAGTAAGATATTTTTCGGGCACCTCTAAAGAGGTCAGTTGAATCGCTCCCAACAGTTGTTGGGAGTTTTTCGTTTTATTCCCTGAAATCGAATGGAGGAAATTATGACAAAATACATTTTTGTAACGGGTGGAGTAGTATCGTCAATCGGAAAAGGAATCGTTGCAGCAAGTCTAGGAAGACTTCTAAAAAACAGAGGACTCAAGGTGACTATCCAAAAATTTGATCCATATATTAACGTGGATCCTGGAACGATGAGCCCATATCAACATGGTGAGGTCTTCGTTACAGATGACGGTGCAGAAACAGACTTGGATTTAGGGCATTATGAACGATTTATTGATATTAATTTGAATAAATATTCAAACGTAACGACAGGGAAAATCTATTCAGAAGTTTTGCGTAAAGAACGCAAAGGGGAATATTTGGGGGCAACTGTTCAAGTTATTCCGCATATTACCAATGCATTGAAAGAAAAAATAACACGTGCTGCAACAACAACTGATAGTGACGTCATTATCACAGAAGTTGGTGGAACTGTTGGGGATATTGAATCTCTTCCGTTTTTAGAAGCGCTTCGTCAGATGAAGAGCGACATGGGAAGTGAAA
>JAITHN010000030.1 GCA_031279745.1 Streptococcaceae bacterium | reverse complement strand
TAAGATAGACTTTCGTCCGCACACCAGCTTGAATAAAAAAGCGACACGTGGTTTTCCCACGCCTCGCTTATTTTCATTGACCTTCGTTTAAACTTTTGCTTCAATCGTTTTCTTCCTTGTAAATTTACGTTTCACTGGAGTAAGACCTTCACGTATAGCCCAATACTTATCGACCATTGTAACGATAAAGCTTTCCTTGTATTTGGGCGGTGCAACAGTTGCACCCCACATATGTTTTACAATGATATCTCGTTCAATCTCATTTAATTCTGTTAATTTTTCAGCGTTTTTTAATGCGATTCTCGGGTGCATATACGCGTGACTCCCAGATTGAAATTTTGTTTCTCGCCAATCATAGAAGAATAAGTCATGCAAGAGTGCAGCTCTTGCTGTGGAACGCGTATTCCCATTCAATCTTTTCGCAATTTTATAACTCGTATAAGAAACATTAATCGAATGCTCCAAGCGATTGGAAGACTGGTGTTGAACAAAATCTTCAAGCGCTCTAACTTCCTCTGTTTCAAGTAATTCTCCGACAAATCCCATGTACTCACGATCGTTTTGCCAATTTTTTTTCAACTCAATCCCAACCTTTCGAATTGAGTTTATTATAACACCGTTAAAAATTTAGCGAATAAACTCGTCAAAACCTTAATAGAAAATCAAGTTTTTTCAGAAAACTTCATCCAGCTGAACAGAGACAAGAGCTTGTTCTTTGATGGTCCCCTCAGCACCGTACCCCTTGATTTCACGAAACTTTTGGATCGAGTTGAGAACAAATTTCACAGTCAAATTACTCAATAACCACAAGGTTCCAAGGGCACGAAACTCACACCTGAAAATGCATTAATAAAGTTCTGGCAACTCATAAACGCTTGGATTCTCTTGAACAAATCCTTGCTCGAGAATTTCAATATTGGTCAATGCTTCAACTCTTGTGACCACCGGTTTTCCATTTCCTCGAACGGCTTCTACGACTGAATCATAAAATGCTCCGTAATCTCCTACTGGCGTGGGAACTTGCTTTTCTATCCAGTCTCCATTCGCATTTTTATATTTCAATATTCCATAGTTCATGGGTGAATCCTGCCCGAATCCCTCTGAATCTGGCATAATCCCAGCTTTCAAATCATTTTCTTGTTGATCTTCTCCGTATTTGATAAATGAACCATTCACACCATGCACGATAAATCGTGGATAGGCAGAAACCACTGTGTGATTCGTTTTTAATTTCACTTTAAAACGATTTGAATAGTGCAAGTCGACATCGAAATAATTGTCCACAGCATCCTTGTGATCGGTATTTCGAATATCATAAGAAACGCGTGTTGGCCGCCCGAAAAGCGAAATCATCCTATCCATTGTATGAATCCCCAAACCGTAGAAACTTCCTTCTTCCTTAGGTCCAGATTGGGTAATCGAATTTGGACGGTAGTAGTCGATATGGGTTTCCACTTCGATTAAATCACCCAAAACCCCCTGTTCAACCACTTGTTTCACTGCCAAAAAATCTCCATCAAAACGTCGGTTTTGGTAAGGGGTGATGAATACCCCGTTTTTCTCAGCAAGGTCAAACAGTTCCTTCGCATGTGTGAGTGTATCTGCAAATGGTTTTTCTACAATGACATGTTTCCCTGCAAGAAGGACTTTTTTCGCTAATTCATAATGCGTATGCGCAGGCGTACATATGGAAATCAACTCTATTTCATCGTCCCTTAATAAATCATCCAGATTTTGGACAAATTGAACGCCTTCCTCTTTATACGGACGGGCTAATTCTTCATCCACAATTGGTGTGAAAACCTTTTTTAACTCAATGTTTTCTCGAATATTTATGTAAGGAAGGTGGTAGCGATTTGCACTCTTCCCAAAACCGATGATTCCTAATTTTAATGTCATTTTTCCCTCCATGTCTAGTTCTTCATTCCTAAAAAATCAGAAAACTCCCCCATAAAAAACAAAGGGGAATGCATCCTAATGATTCATCTGTTCGAAATCATAGAAAATAACGGTCAGTTTGTTTTTCCCCTTTTTCAGTTTGAAACCAGGGAATTTTTTTCCGTTGTTCTCAGCTTTCACTTTTTTCTGTTTAAAGAAAACGTCCGTCAGCCTGTCTTTTATATTCTGAATAGGAAGTTTCCGAAGATTTTCCTCTGCCAAATAGAAAATGAGAATGGATTCAAATTTTTCTTTTGCACTATCCTCAATGTTTTCTAATTCCAAATACTCGCGAATATAATACTCATAAGCGCTCAAGCCATCATCAAGCGTCATCTCCGGATGCAAGACTTTGTAATTCATCTGTATCTTTTCTTCTCCATTGACCCAGGGAAAGAAGGCTTGCGTATTCAATCTTCCATGCATTCTATTTTCAAAATACTCGTCATTTTCAAAATCATAGGTTCTCGTGATGAAATTCGATGCCTTTTTCTTCTCAATCGGCTGCCCTTGTTGACTTAAATATTGAACCGTATGCACCTCGCGATCCGTGAAGGAAAACTCAATCATCGGTTCCTTTAGGGAACCCACCCCATTGTTCCAAGAAATAAAGTCAATCCCAAGTTGATCTCTCAAATTCCGTTGGTATTTTAAATTCACCGGCTTATCCCAGTTCTGCGGATGCTTATACAGTGTGATGCAAAAGAGGTTCCCACCAAAATCTTTGATGCCCTCCACTTGTTGCAACTCTCTAATCATTTGTGGAGGAATGATTTTTGAATAATATCCACCCATGTAAAATTTCCAACAACTTGTTAATAAATATCCACGATAAAAGGAATCAAATCCGGAAAATTGTGAGCAATCCACCTGAAGCTCGTGTTTTTGGCTATACATGAGCGCATGTTGTTTCAATTCTTCCTCATCTTCGAAAATCTTTCGCTCCTCTAAGGAAGAAACATTATGATAATTGTATTCATCCATTGAACGAATATACCCGTAAAATCCGAATTCCTGCATTCTATGCTCAAAATAGTCGAGAATGATGAGTTGGTTTTTCTCAAACGCCTCCCACGTATAAATATTTTCAATAAATAACGTCCCTTTGAAAACATGAATACGAAATCTTCCTTCATTTGCCAAAACTTTCCATTCAAAATCATCTTCCATCTGAATGTTTCTCACGTGTTCCAGCACCATTTCAGGAGAAAAGACTTTCATCTCTTCTTCTCCGATTTGGAAGGTTTGAGGATTGCTTACAATTCGAAGAAGAATGAACCAGTCTGCTACTGCTGTTTGTAGCTCATGAATATTAAAGTCAACAAATTGTCCTAGCATTTTCATTTCATTTGTCTTTTTCATGCAATCCTCCTTTCATTTAATTAAATTATAACAAAAAAGATGAACAAGTTGGAAAACAAGCGTAAGTTTATTGTTCAAGAAACAGTGATTCTGATTTGTCGTTTTGACAACGCTTTGATGCTTCAATAGAATCAGCTGTCTGAACAGTAACTGACATAAATACGCTGTACAATTGCATCTTCACCTTGATTTCCTTATACAACAAAAAAACGCCTTATCGGCATACCGATAAGGCGTCAGTTTATTGTTCTATAAACAGTGATTATTCGTTGTCTCCTTCGACAACTTCAACGATTTCTTCAATAGAATCAGCTGTTTGACCAGTTTCTGATACAAATACTTCTTCTACAATTGCATCTTCACCTTGATTTCCTTCGATAAATGCATCTGCCATTTTAGCTGTGATCAATTTCACCGCACGAATTGCATCATCATTTGAAGGGATGATTACATCAATTTCATCAGGATCAGCGTTTGTATCCACCATCGCAACGATAGGGATGTTTAATTTTTGCGCTTCTTGAACAGCAATGCGTTCTTTTTTAGGATCC
>JAITHN010000010.1 GCA_031279745.1 Streptococcaceae bacterium | reverse complement strand
GAACATGTAAAAAATGCCACATCCGAAGCAAAAGTTACACACTCTCCACAAATCTTGTGGTGACTTGGTAAAAAATGCGGCGAATGCGACGGGTGTAGCTAAAGTTACACATCAGCCACACTCTTTATGCTGAACATGTAAAAAATGCCACGAATGTGGCAAAAGTTACACGTCTCGAACAAACTTTGTGACGAACAAGTAAAAAATGCGACATTCGAAGCAATAGTTACACGTTTCAAACGTACTTGTGATGACCATGTAAAAAATGCCGCATACGCAGCATAAGTTACACATTTGGCGCAACCCTTATGCTGACGAGGTAAAAAATGCGACGTCCACAGCAAAAGTTACACATCTTTCACAGTATCTGTGCCAACTTGGTAAAAAATACGGCGAATGCGACAATTGCAGCAAAAATTACACATCTTGCATAGAAAGTGTAATCACTTGGTAAAAAATGCCGCGTATGTGGCAAAAGTTACACTCCTTACACAGGTTCTGTGGCAACTTGGTAAAAAATGCGGCTTACGCGGCAAAAGTTACATCCTAACCACAGAGTTTGTGCTGAGTCGGTAAAAAATGCGACACGAACAACCGTTTCTTTCTTCTGCCCACGCTCAATTTTCTCGGCGCCACTCTCAGAATATTCGCTTTCTAAAGATTAGTTAAAGATATCGGTGGATATTGATTTGTAAAGTGAGTTATGCGAAAATGGATGCATTAGGAAAAGGTGGTAACATGACTTTTAAAAAGAAGATTATATTGATTGTGCTTGGAATTCTTGCAACAGCAAGTTTAACAGCAACAGTATTTGGTATGAAAGTACTCAATGATGCAGAAAATTCATTTAATAAGACCTTTCAGCCTTTAAAAGGGAAGTCTGCGGATCATTCGCATGTTGATGCAACACAACCATTTTCTGT
This sequence comes from Streptococcaceae bacterium, assembly GCA_031279745.1. GTDB lineage: Bacteria > Bacillota > Bacilli > Lactobacillales > Streptococcaceae > Pilibacter. The sequence continues at coordinate 3,846 of JAITHN010000010.1, read as the reverse complement.
CCTCTTGCTTGGTATAGACACGGGTGACGTTGGGCGTACTGAAAAATGGGTTGGTCGCAGTGACTCAATGATGGTTGTGACGGTGAATCCTGTCAAGAAGCAAACGACAGTTTTAAGTTTGGATAGGGATGTCCTTACGCATTTGGTAGATATTCCAGAAAGTTTGGATGGAACGATTCTTCCTAATCCAGATAAAATGAATCACGCGTATGCCTATGGCGGAGTTGAAGCTAGTGTGGCAACGATTTCAGCACTTGTTGGGATTAAAATTGACTATTATGCGGCTGTGAACATGGAAGGACTTGCAGACCTTGTAAATGCAGTAGGCGGTGTGACTGTGGACAATAAATACAGTGCAGCTATGCCAAATGAATACCCGAAAGAAGTGCCGACAGCGGAAGAAGGTAAAGGATTTGTTGTTTCTGACGGTTCAAAAGGTCGCACGTTTGTCCCTTACGGAAAGCACCTTCTAAATGGAGAAACAGCGCTTGCCTATGCTCGGATGCGTCACCAAGACCCTGAAGGAGATATTGGACGACAAAAACGTCAGCGTGAGGTTGTGCAGCTGATTGTGAAAAAACTTCTCAGCGTAGATAGTGTCGGGAACTATCAAAAAATATTTGATGCTTCTTCAAAAAATTTAAAAACGGACTTGCCATTTGAGCAATTAATGAAGATTGCTGAAGGTTATAGCAATGCCATGGATCATGTTGAAATGATGCAGTTGCAAGGGATTGAGGCAAATATTCCTGGTGGTTACTATCAGTTAGTGCCAAAAGCAGAATTGCTTCAAGCGCAAAATATCTTGAAAGAGCAGATGGGACTTCCAACGAGTGAAACGATTGAAGACCCTGAAACAGTAACCTATGAGTCGTTTACGGGAAATCCAGCGCCAGAAGAGATTGATCCGGTGATTAGCGGCGGAACTTCATCAAGTAGTCATGGAAGTTCTACTACTCAATCAAGCACAGATTCAACAGACACAAGCTCAGAAAACGCAGAGTAATGATGAGTTAAGCAGCATAAAGATTCATCAATCTTGAGTATGCGATAAACGCCCGCTGTTTTATTAAAGTAGTGTGTTTCAAATTTCAATCGGCACGACGTTACTGGGTGGTCGTCAAAGTCTACTCCCCTACGAGGAATTTTCAAATAACAATCGGTACGATGTAAAAAGACAACGAGTTAGGAAATTTATTAACGGATGCAATATACGTTCGCTATTGGACCTTCTCAAATCGGACTGGATGACCTGTAATTTTGGTTATCCAGTCCGTTTTATTATGCGCCTGCTTTTGAGTTAAAAAAAACGAAGCAGGGGAAATATAAACTATGCCTTCCATACTTTCGAGTGAAATGGACGAGTGGAGCGCTTTAATGATCCGCTATAAAAAAATTAAAACAGAAACACAATGCACTGATAACAGAAAGTTTGGACCAAAAAGAGCAGATGAGTCTATCCTACTTGGTTCAACTTTTTGGGGTCGCAACACAATGATCTGCTTTCTTATAGTGTTAGCTATACTGCTTTGATTAACAGTGTAGGCTAAAAAAGTAAATTAAAGTTATGCCAGCTTGTATTTCTTGTTTTGATTTCCCCTAAAAACTCCAAAAAAATGCGTTAAGTATTCTTGTATACAAGCCCGCCACTAAAATCCGTTAAGAATTCTTGAATTTAAACCCACCACTAAAATGCGTTAGGAATTCTTGAATTTAAGCCCGCCACTAAAATCCGTTAAGAATTCTTGAATTTAAGTCCACCCAAAAAAATCCGTTAAGAATTCTTGAATTTAAGTCCACCTAAAAAAATCCGTTACGCATCCTTGTATACAAGCCCGCCACTAAAATTCCGACACATGCGATCAACTCCATAAATTGATGAGAACGCAATTTTTTGCTATAATTGGAGAGATTCGGAGGTGCAATATGGACACAGAAGAAAAATTACAACTTACCATTATTACAGGGATGAGTGGTGCAGGAAAAACTGTTGCCATACAATCCTTTGAAGATATGGGGTATTTTGCGATTGATAATTTACCCCCTCAATTATTAGAGAAGTTTATAGATTTGATTGCGGAATCCAAAAATAATGATTTGAAGAAAATAGCGGTAGTGATTGACTTAAGAAGCCGCAGCTTTTTTGAAAAACTTCAAGAAATATTAAATCATTTGACCGATAATCCAAGTATTGATTTTCGAATACTCTTTCTTGACGCAGAAGATTCTGAGTTGGTTGCGAGATACAAGGAAACAAGGCGAAGTCATCCTTTAGCAAGTGACGGTTTGGTTGTCGATGGGATTAAAAAAGAGCGAGAATTGCTTCAAATGATCAAATCTCATGCACAAACGTTGGTGAATACTTCTGAAATGTCCCCAAGACAGCTCCGTGAACGTATTCAGGCTGAATTTTCAAGCGATAAAATGCATCTTCCATTTCGTATAGAAATCATGAGTTTTGGATTTAAATACGGGCTTCCCATTGATGCCGATATGGTAATGGATGTTCGTTTCCTTCCCAATCCGCATTATATTCCGCAACTGCGCCCTTTAAATGGTCAGGATAAATCGGTTTATGATTATGTAATGGGATTCCCGCAAAGCGAGAAATTTTATCAAGACTATATCAAAATGTTGCTTCCCATCATTCCACTTTATAAGCAAGAGGGGAAATCTGTTTTGATGATTGCCATTGGCTGTACGGGTGGACAACATCGCTCGGTTGCATTTACAGAACGTGTAGGGGCAAAGTTAAAAGAAGATTGGCATGTAAATATTTCTCACCGAGATAAAAACAAAAGGAAAGAGACGGTTAATCGCTCATGAGAAAGCCAAAGATTGTCGTCGTTGGGGGCGGTACTGGGCTACCCGTTGTACTGAATAGTTTACGCAACCAAGGCGCTGAAATTACAGCGGTTGTAACCGTCGCAGATGACGGGGGAAGCAGTGGAGTGATTAGAGAAGAATTGGAGATTGCGCCTCCAGGAGACATACGAAATGTCTTAGTTTCCTTAAGTGATATGCCTCAGTTCTATCACGACCTCTTCCAATATCGATTTATTGGAGCGGAGAAATCCTTCTCCAAACATGCGATTGGGAATATTATTATCGCTGCTGTAAGTGAAATGTATGGTTCAACATTTAAAGCGATTCAAACGCTTTCGAAAATGATGAAAGTGGATGGGCATGTCTATCCATCAAGTGAAGAGCCTTTGACCTTGCATGCCGTCTTTAAAGATGGCATGGTGGTTGAAGGAGAAAGCAAAATTGCAAATTATAAAGGAACTATTGATCATGTCTATGTAAGCAATACGTATAACGATGAATTGCCACGTGCAGGTAGAAAAGTATTGAAAGCGATTCACGATGCAGATATGGTCGTTCTTGGGCCAGGTAGCCTGTTTACGTCCATTTTGCCTAATTTGGTTATCAAAGATATTGGCGAAGCAATAAAAGAGACGAGGGCAGAAGTTGTTTACATTTGCAATATTATGACGCAGCGCGGGGAGACAGAGCATTTTACAGATGCCAATCACGTGCGTGTCTTGCATGAACACTTAGAGGACAAATTCATCGATACTGTTCTCGTGAATAATGAGCCCGTTCCTGAAAATTACATGAATAAAGATCGCTATGATGAGTATCTCGTACAAGTCGTGCATGATTTCGATGGGTTGATGAAAGAAGAAGTACGTGTGATTTCAACAGACTTTTTAAAACTCCGAGATCAGGGTGTTTTCCATGATGGCGATTTGGTTGTCGAAGAATTATTTAGAATCGTATTTGGGCGAAGAATTTAGCGTAAACACAGTTGAGTAAGGGGAAGTATGAGTTTTGCAAGTGAAG
>JAITHN010000188.1 GCA_031279745.1 Streptococcaceae bacterium | reverse complement strand
CAGGGCTTTCGTTTTTGTCTTTTTCTCAAATTTTTCACGGATTTTTTTCTGACGATTGATGACGTTTTTTGTTTTTTCTTTCACCGTTTTAAGAGCTGAATCTCCGTCTAAATCAATTTTGAGTTGATCATCAGCTGGGGCTTCTGTCAGTTGAACAATCCAACGAATAGGCGTAGCGTTCTTTTGAGCTTCCGTCATCTTTCCAACTTTTTTTCCCTGAGCTTTCAGTTGAACGTCACGTGCATCCTCCCACTCTGGAGTGGCTAACTTATGCTTTGAAGCGATGAATTTTTCTGCTTCATCGCCAACTTGCTCAGCTGTGTGAATGCTTTTCCCAGAGTTTGTAAGATGCCCTTCGACCGGCTTTGTTGATGCCAGAGCAGTTACTTCTTCCGCCTGATCAACGAGAGGTGCGGATAAAAATGTACTTGCTGTACTCGAAAGCAGTACAGACAAGAGGAGTGTGCTTTTTAACTTATTGGACATAGTGTTCCTCCGAAAATTTAAATAGATTACTTAGCATTCTCTCATAGTTAAAATATTCTGACAATAACGTTCATAATTTTTTCTTAATTTCCGCATAAACTTCAAAGACTTATTTCCGAAACACGAACAATCCTTATTTTATAGGAGATATTTATTCTTATTCATCTACAAAGATGAGCTAAGGAGGCTGCACTTTACCAACAAGAGTAGTTCTACTAATAATATTTGGATAATTACAGCATAATATACACAATTGGATAGTGGGGAGAGCCTTCCCTAAATTTACTACCTTCATCACAGATTGATTCAAAATCGAACAATATCTAAAATATAGAATCAAATACAGAAAGGCGAATAAGATAGTTGTTTCTTCTAGCGAGTTGTCTAGAGCTTTTATCGCTGAATTAAATAAAAGAAGAAGTTTGGTCGGAGTACATACCCAATATATACGAAACGATTGGCCCGTTTTGCCGTCCTGTAGGCGAATGTATGGCTGCGAATATATAAGCTTTAGAACTTTTCAATTTGTTATATTGAATGTCTCTATTCCGAACTATTGGAATAGAGACAATTTTGTTTACGATCTTATCCCGTACGGGAGCACGGTAATAAAATAACAAAATTGAAACGATACTCCTTGACACTCCTTGATACTCCAAGGTATAATAAACAAAGGTAGATCAAATTAGCTTGTACAAATTGCTTAATCATAGAGCAGGGCTTGTTGGAAAAAGCTTTGAAACAGGCGTTTTTAGGAGTTAGAAGTAAATGGGACGAAAATGGGCGAATATTGTAGCGAAGAAGACAGCAAAAGATGGAGCAAACTCTAAAGTTTACTCAAAGTTTGGGATTGAAATCTATGCTGCAGCAAAATCTGGAGAGCCTGATATTGAATCCAATCAAAAATTAAAGTTTGTCGTGGAACGTGCGAAGCAAGCAGAAGTGCCGCGCCATATTATTGATCGTGCGATTGAAAAAGCAAAAGGGAATACAGAGGAAACCTTTGTAGAAAACCGTTACGAAGGATTTGGACCAAACGGATCAATGATTATCGTGGATACGTTGACAAGCAATGTTAATCGTACAGCGGCAAATGTACGTGCTGCGTTTAGTAAAAATCATGGGAACATGGGTGTAAGTGGTGCAGTGAGTTATTTATTTGATAACAGCGGTGTCATTACATTTGTTGGAACAGATGCGGATTCTTTCTTTGAAGCATTGATAGAGTTGGATGTTGATGTTCGTGATGTAGAAGAAGAAGATGGAAACATTGTCGTTTATACGGCTCCTGAGAGTTTGCATGCAGCGGTAGAAGCACTCAAAACAAAAGGAATTGAAAAGTTCGGTGTCACAGAATTGGAAATGATTCCACAATCGGAAATTACGTTGACAGGTGATGACCTTGAACAGTTCGAAAAAATCATTGATGTATTGGAAGATGATGAAGATGTTCAAAAAGTGTACCACAATGTAGAATTGGATTAGGATATTGATCAAGCGGGTTTAGACTGAGTCTAAACCTGCTTTTTATTTTTAAAATGACTTTCCCAATTCCGAATCCTTGTTTTCCTTGAATAGGTTGCTTTTCCTTTGAAAAAAACAATTTGCAATTATGCGTGTTCTGTGTACAATCGTAATAGAAGCCATCATAAAGGTTAGCAGTTTGGAGGTGAGCAACAATGTTAGAAATTATTTTATTTGTTTTCGGTGGTGGAGGGCTTGGTAATACCATCACAATTTAATTATGACAGGTAAAAATGTATGGTTGTTCATATTAGAAGCGATTGCCATCTGTTGGATAGCCAAAATGATTTGTCAGCACTTTATTTTACTCCCCACTATTTTTTGTGCTTCATTATTCCTTATGGTCGCTTGTTTTGTTCAAGAAATATTGCTATCAAAAAAGGCAAAGAACCAAAACGACTAACCAACTTTCCGAGCGGAAAGTTGGTTAGTCGTTTTGGTTACGCAAGTGCTGCAAACAAGGGAAACGAATCACAATTGTATGTTATACACGTTTTTTAAATAGTTGATAAAACCGAATCTCAGATGAATGAATATGAATGACAAAGGGATAACGAGTGTTGTGACCCCTAAAAAGTTGGACCAAGTAGGAGTAAATTCATCTGCGCCTGAATGGATGTTAAATGAAACAATACGCATCAGCTGTGATGACGATTTGCATCAGCTGTGATGACGATTTGTATTTGTTTATCTGTTGCCTCGACTGGGAATGCAGAAGGCGGAAGGATTTGAAAAGGGAGAACTAAACTCAAGGTTGTTCCTTGGTAATCTGCTAAATAGCGGTCAAAAAATCCTCCACCAAACCCAAGTCTATCGCCAACTCTGGTAATCGCAAGAACTGGGACAAGTATGAGGTCAATCTCTGACTTTTGAATCCCTTCCTTATCTAAGGGCTCCCAAATGCCAAATGCGCTTTGAGAGAGGGGATCGCCCTCTGCAAAGGGGACGAACTTCATTGAGTAGTCATAACGGGGAATAGGAACAACGACACGCTTCCCCTCGGCCCAGGCATGGCGCATGATTTCTTCCGTCGAGAATTCAAAAGGGAGCGACAAGGTGAGGGCAACCGTCCTAGCACTCAGCCATGCGGGGTGTTGGAAGAGGATTTTCGAGATTTCTAGTTCCATTTTTTTTTTGGATGCAGCGGGGAAGGATTTCAGCTCTGTTAAAACTTGTTTTCTAAGTTCGTTTTTTTTCATGCGCATCTAACTTTCTATAATATTGGTTGTGGGAAATGTTGAAGGCTGGAAACCTCCGTTCGTGTAAACCTTTTCATTTTCATCTTGAATAATTGGATTTCTTATTATAATATAATTTATGGACCAATTGAAAGGAAGTGGCGCTTTGGAATCATTGTATGACGTGGGGCAACTCCTCAAACAATTCGGGATTTACATCTATCTCGGGAAGCGGCTTTACGATATTGAATTGATGGACATCGAAGTGAAAAATCTGCATGAGGCAAAGTTAATCGATGATGATGTCTATAAGACCGCCAGATTAATCATACGTAGGGAACATCGAATAGAAATGACCAAAAAAGAAACGAGGTTTATATAATGTCAAAAAAATTAATCGGAATCGACTTGGGCGGAACAACGGCAAAATTTGGAATATTAACCGAAGAGGGTGAAGTTCAACAACAATGGGCGATTCAAACGAATAGCTTGGAAGATGGGAAACATATTCTTCCAGATATTGTGGAATCGATTAATCATCGTCTAGAACTCTACGGATTGACCAAAGACGATTTCATTGGAATAGGGATGGGAAGTCCTGGAACAGTGGATATTAAAAACGGGACGGTTATCGGTGCTTACAATTTGAACTGGAAAACTTTACAACCCGCTAGAGAAGTGATTGAAGGCGGTACGGGTATTCCATTTTTTATCGACAATGATGCCAATGTCGCAGCTCTTGGCGAACGTTGGAAAGGTGCTGGGGAAAACGACCCGAACGTAGTCTTCATCGTGCTCGGTACTGGAGTTGGCGGAGGAATCGTGATGGAAGGGTTGCTTTTACACGGAGCCGCAGGCGCTGCAGGAGAAATCGGACATATTACAGTAGATCCTGAAGGGTTTGAATGTACTTGCGGAAAAAGAGGTTGCTTAGAAACCGTAGCAAGTGCGACAGGTGTTGTTCGAGTGGCCCATCAATTGGCAGAGTCCTATGTTGGAGACTCACCGCTTGTGAAGAGCATCAATCGTGGGGAAGCAGTGAGCAGTAAGGATGTCTTTGTTCAGGCTGAAGCAGGCGATGCATTTGCCAATCGCGTTGTCGATAAAGTTTGCATGTATTTAGGTTTAGCATGTGGGAATATTGGAAACACACTGAATCCATCTTCTATTATTATCGGAGGAGGAGTTAGTGCGGCAGGCGAGTTCCTTAGAGAAAAAGTGGAAAGATACTTCCTTGAGTATACGTTCCCAACGGTTCAACAAACAACAAAAATTAAGTTAGCAGTACTAGGAAATGACGCTGGAATCATCGGCGCAGCAAGCCTCGCAAATAGATAGTTAGAATGGAGTTTTAGTTACATGGTTTTGAATATTATTTTACTCGTCATCCTTCTTGCCTTGATTGGACAATCGCTTTACACCTTTGTTCGCATCAAAAAAGCAGCAACAGTGATTGACAATGAAGAATTTAAACAAAAAATGCGTTCAGGACAAGTTTTAGATGTTCGTGAAAAGGTAGAATTCGATGCTTCACACATAATGGGAGCGAGAAGTTTTCCTATCCAGACGCTTAAACAATCAGGGGATGGATTTGGAACGGGGACAGACATTTTGATTTATGACAATCGTCGTCAGCAAGCAGGACGTGCCGCACTCATCCTTAAGAAGAAAGGTTACGAAAATATCTACCTTCTAAAGAATGGTTTTAGCGGATGGGATGGAAAAGTCAAAGCGAAGAAACAATAGCCACCGAAAACATTGGGGAATCGCGCCATTTATTCATTAGAGTTTTTCGGAGTGTGGAAATCCACTCCGTTTTTTTGCATTCATTTGTGACAAATAACTTGTGTGAATTAGCTTACAATTGTTATGAAAAAGTGTATGATAAGCATATTGAACAAGGAGGTTACGAATGATTGATGATGACAAAATAGCTCGCATAAACGAGTTGGCAAAAAAGAAAAAGACAGATGGCCTAACTGATGAAGAACATGTAGAACATAAAGGACTTCAAAGGGAGTATTTGGATGCATTAAAAGGAAACCTTAGGCAGCATATTGAAGGAATTAAGGTGGTAAACGAAGACGGGGAAGACGTGACACCTGATAAATTAAAACAAATACAAAAAGACAAAGGAATTCACGGAAGATAGCCTTAACAAAATCGCATGCAGCGTGAAATCCATAGGTACAAGGATTATTTATTTGACACAGTTGGAAATGGACGGAGGAAAACACATTGTTTGATAAAACAGATACACTTGCAGTAAATACGATTCGATCTCTTTCGGTCGATGCAATACAGAAAGCGAATTCTGGGCATCCGGGACTTCCGCTTGGGGCGTCACCAATGGCATATGTGCTTTGGAGTAAGTTTTTAAAGGTGAATCCAAAAACTGGACTTGGATTTGATGATCGTGATCGCTTTATTCTTTCAGCAGGGCATGGGTCGTCCATGCTTTATAGTTTGTTGCATCTTTCAGGCTACAATGTGTCAATGGAAGATTTAAAACAATTTCGTCAATGGCAGTCTCTGACTCCGGGACATCCAGAAGTCCATCACACAGATGGAGTGGAAGCCACTACAGGACCACTTGGGCAAGGGATTGCGAATGCCGTAGGTCTTGCCATGGCAGAAGCGCATTTGGCTGCAGTCTACAACAAACCAGGACATACTATCGTTGATCACTATACCTATGCCTTAAACGGGGACGGTGACTTGATGGAAGGTGTGTCACAAGAAGCGGCGAGCTTGGCAGGGCATTTGAAGCTTGGGAAATTAGTCCTTTTATACGATAGCAATGACATCTCTCTAGATGGTCCAACAAGCAAAGCATTCACAGAAGATATTAAAAAGAAATTTGAAGCCTATGGTTGGGAACATATCCTTGTGAAAGACGGGAATGACTTGGATGCGATTGAAACGGCGATTATTGCAGCAAAAAGTCAAACTGAAAAACCAACCCTAATAGAAGTGAAAACAATCATTGGATATGGTGCCGAAAAACAAGGAACTTCTGCCGTTCACGGTGCACCTCTTGGAGAGAGTGGAATCGCGTCTTTAAAGGCAAATCTTGGTATCGACTTCCCTGCATTTACCGTGCCAACTGAAGTGGCAGAACGTTTTGAAGAAACCATCTTAAAAAGAGGAGAAGCAGCGGAACGTGAGTGGAATGAAAAATTCGCCGACTACTCCAAAGCCTATCCGGAGCTTGCTGCACAATATACAGCAGCAATGGCGGGCTCTCTCCCTGAAAATTGGGCAGATGGACTTCCAGTTTATGAAGAAGGAAGCAATCTTGCCAGTCGTGTGACTTCAAAAGACATGATACAAGTCTTGTCGAAAAATGTTCCTTCTCTTTGGGGAGGTTCAGCAGACCTTTCAGCTTCGAACAATACGATGGTCTCTAATGAAACTGATTTTGAGCCAGGAAACTTTGCTGGGCGTAATATCTGGTTTGGTGTGCGTGAATTTGCAATGGGAGCTGCGATGAATGGGATAGCTCTACATGGCGGGACGAAAGTTTACGGCGGAACGTTCTTCGTCTTTTCAAACTACCTTCTTCCATCGATTCGTATGGCTGCTTTGCAAAAACTGCCAACGATTTACGTATTGACGCATGATTCAATTGCCGTAGGAGAAGATGGGCCAACGCACGAACCTGTGGAACAATTAGCAAGTGTGCGCTCTATGCCAAACTTAAACGTTCTTCGACCTGCAGATGGAAATGAAGTGCGTGAGAGCTGGAAAATTGCTATGGAATCTATCGATCGTCCTACGGCACTCATTTTAAGCCGACAAAACTTACCTGTTCTTTCAGGGACGCTTGAAAACGTAGAAGAAAATGTTAAAAGAGGTGGCTATGTTCTTTCAAAAGCTGCAGGAGTTGAATCTGGAATCTTGATTGGGACTGGTTCAGAAGTGAAACTAGCTCTAGATGCACAGAAAAAATTAGCCGAAGAAGGCATTTTCGTTCGTGTTGTTTCCATGCCATCAATGAACCTCTTCGATGCACAATCTAAGGAATATAAAGAAAGTGTGCTTCCATCGCACTTGACGAAACGTCTAGCTATCGAAGCAGGTGGAAGTTTCGGATGGGGCAAATACATTGGACTCGGTGGAGATACCTTGACGATTGAAACGTGGGGCGCAAGTGCACCTGGCGAGCTCATCTTTGAAAAATATGGCTTCACTGCTGAAAATGCAGTTCAAAAGTTTAAGAATTTATAAAGTGAAAGTCTAGACGGTCAAAAATTGATTGTCTAGGCTTTTTATAAGGCTTAACATCCCGATAAACTTCAAGTTTTGGTAAAATGAAAGATGTAAACGATAGCAATTGTGAAAAAATGGTGAAGATTGAGAAATACCCGATAATCTTTTGATATTTATATATACAAGTGCTATTATATTTTTTGCATATCATACTTGATATTTCGGGATTCTTTAAGGGAAAAGAGGTGAGAAATTGTGGGGAAAGAAAGTCAATTGATTCTTCCACTAGGACCTATCAAAATTGATGGAACGGTTTTAATGATGACCTTACTAACGGTTGGCATCGTTTTCGCTCTCGTCTACTTTGCGAGTCGAAATTTACAGTTGAAACCAAAAGGGAAACAAAATGTTCTAGAGGCAGTGATTGATTTTGCAGGAGGCGTTGTAAAAAGCAATCTTCCTTCAAACGAGTTAAAAAACTTTCAACTGATTACATTTTCCTTGTTTTCATTCTTATTGGTGGCAAACAATCTTGGTTTAGTAACGAAGATTATGACCGTTAAGAATGGTGCGGAGCTTTCGCTTTGGAAAAGTCCAACGGCGGATCCCGTCGTGACATTGACGCTCGCGTTGATGGTAATGTTGATGGCGAATTTCCTTGGAGTCAGACGTTTCGGACTTAAAGGATATCTTGTGAACGCATTTACAAAACCAATGGTTGCTTTAGCACCTATGAAGGTTTTCGAGGAGTTCACAAACTTATTAACGCTCGGCTTGCGTCTGTATGGAAATATTTATGCTGGGGAGCTGCTATTAAGCCTATTGGCTGGGATTGTGACAAGTAACGGATATAAATCTTTCCTATTCTTGCCTATCGTCATGCCGATTGAGTTGATATGGACTGGTTTTTCAGTCTTTATCTCATGTATTCAAGCATTTATCTTTGTAACGTTGATGAACGTTTATCTATCACACAAAATTGTCGCAGAACATTAAAAAAACTGGAGGAATTTATCACATGGAAAACATGGCATTAATCGGAGCAGGACTCGCAATTATGGGTGCAGCGATTGGAGCAGGTATCGGGAACGGGAATGTAGTTGGACGTTTCCTTGAAGGCGTTTCTCGCCAACCAGAAATGAAAAACGAATTACAAGTGAACATGTTTATCGGTTTGGCACTTGTAGAAGCCCTGCCTATTTTGGCGGTTGTAATGGCGTTCATCCTTTTAGGTAGAGCATAAGAATTAA
>JAITHN010000179.1 GCA_031279745.1 Streptococcaceae bacterium | reverse complement strand
ACTGCAATTTTCATTTGTTTCTCCTTTTTTCATAACTGAACTTATTCTACCATAATCTCAATAAATGAAAACTAATCTAAATTTCCTTAACCCTTCCTTAACTCATGGCTTAGTCAAATTCATTCCCCATAACGCTAGCTGCCAGCTCCTTGTCGAGTTGGGTAAACTCAGGGCGCATCCACCACTTTTCCATTTTCCAAATTCTTGCAGCCTCATTTCTCGCCACTTCTAACATACGGAAATCTTTCACTATATCCGCCACATGAAAAACGGGAAGCCCGCTTTGCTTCGTTCCAAACACGTCCCCTGTTCCACGCAACTCCAAATCTTTTTCACTTAGAACGAAGCCATTATTCGTTTCCGTCATGATGGACATGCGTTTTTTTCCATTTTCACTTTTTGGATTGGCAATCAGTATACAGTAACTCTTTTTATTTCCACGACCTACTCGCCCGCGCAACTGATGTAGTTGTGCCAAGCCAAATCTATCTGCATCTACAATCATCATTACAGTCGCATTTGGCACATTTACCCCAACCTCGATAACCGTTGTCGAACAAAGAATATCTGTTTCATGTTCTTTAAAACTTCTCATGACTTCTTTTTTTTCTTCTCCTTTCATCTTTCCATGAAGGAGGTCGACTCTCGCTCTTACTCCAAAAAAGCTTTGCAAGTCATTGAATAAATCCGTCGCATTTTTTAAGTCTAGTGCTTCGCTTTCTTCGATGAGAGGAGAAATCACATAGGCTTGATTTCCCTTCTCAATTTCCGTCTGCAACCACTCGAGCACAGTCGGCATCTGTTTATGCTTTACCCATTTGGTTAAAACGGACTGTCGCCCAGCTGGCATTTCATCGATGATGCTCACATCCATTTCTCCGAATACCGTAATCGCCAGAGTTCTTGGAATGGGCGTTGCAGTCATTGCAAGAATATCAGGATTCTCCCCTTTTTCCCTTAACCGTCTTCGTTGATTGACTCCAAATCGATGCTGTTCATCTGTTATGACGAGTCCTAGATTCTTGTATTCCACATCGTCTTGAATCAGCGCGTGTGTCCCAATGAGCACGTCAAGCTCTCCTTCTTTCAACCGGATAAGAGTTTCTTTTCTCTCTTTTTCTTTTGTATTCCCTGTCAAAATAGAGGAATTGACTCCGATTCTATCCAAACTGGCGCTGACTTCCTCGAAATGCTGCAATGCTAAGATTTCAGTCGGCGCCATTAATGCAGATTGAAACCCCGCTGTTTTTGCCGCTAACATGGCAGTCATAGCAATGATGGTTTTCCCACTTCCTACATCTCCTTGAAGAAGACGGAGCATGTGATTTGGGGAATCCATATCTGACAAAATCTCGTCCAACACGCGCACTTGGGCATCCGTAAGTTGAAAGGGAAGGTTTTCTAGAAAGGCTTGAACGACAAAAGTGTCATAGTGCATCTCTACACCTTTTCCAAATTCTTTTTCCTGATGTCGAATCGACTGGATCTTCATCTGAAATAAGAAAAGCTCTTCAAACTTCATGCGTCTGAGTGCTTGTTCATAGACTAGAGCATCCTTCGGAAAATGCATGTTTAAGACAGCATCCCGTCTCGCCATCAATCGATATTTTTGAATCAGTTCTTCTGGGAGAGTTTCCTCCACATCTTTTAAGACGTCAGTATCCAAGACCTGACGGATGAATTTTACCCATTCATATTGCTTGATTGACTGATTCGTATGATAGATGGGAGAAAATCCATCTTCTCCTCCTTCATCTAAAATTTTCATACCGGTAAGAGAACTTCTCGCTCTATCCCATTTTCCGTAAATAAGTACTTCGCCACCAAGCTTGATCTTATTTTTTAAATAAGGTTGATTGAAGAAATTTACGGGAATTGGGTTACCCTCAACAAGCATTCTAAAATTTAGTCGATTTCCTCTTCCATAGTAATTTACCGAGGCTTCTGTAATCAAACTTCCTTTTAAAGTTACCTTTTCTCCGTCTGCAAGCTCTTGAAGAGGTTTTATGGAAGTGTCTTCATAGCGGAAGGGGAAATGAAACAATAAATCTTTTACAGTTTCAACACCAAGCGTTTGAAATGCTAAGCTCTTTTTTTCTCCAATTCCTTTCACATTTCCTTGAATACTATCTTCAAGTTTCATACGTCTCCTCTCTCAAACTACTCAGCACTTTATAGAACTAACTACGCTCCTGCTTATTCCTCAGCAAGCTAAAGTGTTCTGGCACGTTATCGATGCCGCCCTTTACAAAAGGATGGCATCGTAAAATTCTAGCACACCCCATTAGCGTTCCCAAAAATCCGCCATGCTTCTCAATCGCTTGAATCATGTAAGACGAGCAAGTTGGATAATATCGGCAACTTTTTGGCGTCATGGGGGAAATGAATTTTTGATACCCTCTAACCAGGGAAATGAGTATTTTTTTCAACTGAACTCCTTTTAAAAACCCTCCTCTATCGAGGAGGGAATGATTATTTGTAACACTGATCGACGTATTTCACAACTCTAAATCCCTTGAAAAGAAATTATTTTGTAATTTCTTCCACTGATGCAACGAATGCAGCAATATTCTTTTCAGCCGCAACAGCCGTGTCAGCATTTGTCGCAAGGTAGAATTTGATCTTTGGTTCAGTTCCACTCGGACGAACGGCAACCCATGAACCATCTTCCAATTCATATTTCAAAACATCACTTGGAGGAGTCGTTAATTTCTCAACACGCCCATCTGCAAATGTCTTATTCAATGCTTTGAAGTCTTCAGAGACAACCACTTTAATTCCACCAAATTCTGATGGAGATTGATCACGGAATTTGCTCATCAAAGCTTTGATTTTTTCACTTCCATCAATTCCGGAAAGGGTAACAGAAATCGTTTTTTCAGCAAAGAATCCATATTCATTATAAATATCTTGAATGCCATCATACAATGTTTTTCCAAGAGATTTATAGTAAGCAGCAACTTCAGCAGTAAGGAGTAACGCTTGAATGGCATCCTTGTCACGAACAAATGGTTTGATAAGGTAACCATAAGATTCTTCAAATCCAAACATATAGGTGTGACTTCCTGTTTCTTCGAAGCTTTGAATTTTTTCTGCAATAAACTTAAATCCAGTCAGCACATTCATCATTTCGACATTGTAGCTTTCAGCGATTTTTGTTGGCAATTCGCTTGAAACAATTGATTTCAACACGGCTGCATTTTTAGGAAGAGTTCCCGCTTGCTTATGCGCTTCTAAAATATATTTGATTAAGATGGCTCCGATTTGATTTCCTGAAAGAACTTCATATTCTCCGTTTGGCAAACGAACAGCAACCCCAAGGCGATCGGCATCTGGGTCTGTTGCAACCAATACGTCCGCACCTTCTTTTTCTCCCAAGGCGATCGCAAGCTCAAACGCTGAATGTTCTTCAGGGTTTGGAGATTTCACAGTTGGGAAGTCCCCATCTGGAGTTGTTTGTTCTTCCACCACTGAAATTGAGGTAAATCCTGCTTGAGCAAGAGCACGACGTCCAAGCATTTCCCCTGTTCCATGAAGAGGTGTATAAACAAGTTTTAAGTCTTTCCCGACAGTATCGATCAATTTTTGATTGATTGTAACATCTTTGATCAACTCAAGATATTTGCTATCAAGTTCTTCGCCTACAATGTTAATCAAGCCTTTAGATTTTGCAGTCGCTTCATCTTCCACTTCAATCTGTAACGGATTTTCTATTCCACGAACAAATTCTGTTAACGCATCCGCATCATGAGGTGGCATTTGTCCACCATCTTCACCATAAACTTTGTAACCATTGTAAGGTGCAGGATTGTGACTTGCTGTAATCA
>JAITHN010000125.1 GCA_031279745.1 Streptococcaceae bacterium | reverse complement strand
TGCCAAACTTCGCTAAGTTTGAAGTGGTAAGTGACCCATTTTCGATTGGAATTTCAGTTGGAGCAAAATACACTTCATACTGAACGTTTGCATTACTCGTAAAAGCAACGGCATTTAAGCTACTCTTTTCAGAGGCGGAATAACTATTGGTAAAGTAGGCTGTTCCATATTTTTCAGCTTCATTTTCCTTCGTAAGATCAAATTGGAAGAATAATCCAGATGCATTCGCTGCGTGATGGACTTGTTCGTGACTAGGTTTACTAAGTTGTACCGCGGAGGTATCATTTCCGGTTTGGATGAAGAAATCTTCATAACTCACCCAGAAATAACCGTTGTCATGAACCTCTTCTCCCCAAGAATTACGAATTAAGAAAGCACCGTTTTGTGAAGGACGTGCATTTTCACAGAAGTTTTCTTTACTGTAATTGTCGTCAAAACCAACGATAAGATTGTCGTGATTGGACTGGAAAGTTGGAATATTTAAATTAATGACTGTTCCATCTTGTCGTGTATAGGAACACTTGAATAAAGGGTTTGCAGTCGTTGGAACATGAAGCGAAGCCGTATCTGGGTTGTAATATGGCGTGTCAGATTTTAATACAGATTGAACGAGATATCCATTATAACCATATCCAACAGCACCCTTTGTATATATATTTTTCTTAATGCTGTCAACGGATTTTTGTGCTTGAGCTGGAGTCACTTCCTCGCCGATGAAAATGGAAGCCGCATCAACCGGATTCACAACATCGGTAATTTCAAAACTTTGATCAACAGGGATACTTTCAAAAGAGGATTTAGCGATCGGTGTTTCTGAAAGAGCGTTTGTTCCATATCCTGTTTCGTCAACTGTTGCAAAATCACTTTCTAATGCAGGATTGTGCCCGAGCATTGAGTAGTATGCAGGCATGCCTACGAATCCACCATCTCCTAGACTACGTATGGAAATACAGTCAGGATTGTAAATGTTTTGTTTAAGCTGATCTTCAAGGGAAACAAAGTGTGAAGCTGGAATTCCTTCCCAGAAACTATTGTATGAAGCTAATATATTCGTATAGTTGGGTGAGAATATCTGTGGAGCAGTCCCGAATTGCTTTGTTTTTGAAATCGAAAGCAAATCATTTCCAGCATAGCTCCAACAAAGTGATTGTTCCCCTTGGTTGCGGATGGGGATTAGATTTTTTCTCGGATCAAATTTAGATGGGAGGTGTGCTGTTTTCTTGAACTTTGGTGCATGAAAGTGAATGCGATGTTTCGGAAGTTTTTTTACAGAGCCGTCCTTGTTCAGACGGGCGATGGCCATATGTGAACCACCAGTATTATGTAAGGTTGGGGTAATTGTGCTTGCCTGAGCTGCCATACCACCCAATAAGAACGGACAAAGTAGCAATAAATTTTTTCTCATCATTTTCTCCTTTTGTATTTAAGTGTTACAGCCGATTATACGAGGGATTTTTGAATAACTATGGAGAAAATCATGAATAATAATGAGGGAAATAAGAAAGTTTTATGAGCGTATAATTAAAAGTTGTCGAATGAGCGTTTCCTTCGTAGATTTTTGGAGATAGAGTTAGAATGAAAAAAATGAATGGAAAGGAACTCAGATGAAAAAAATAGGATTTTTAAGTTTTGGACATTGGGCTGATGAAGGTTCTGTTGTGAAGTCTGCCGAGCAAGCCTATCTTGAAAGTGTGGACTTGGCTGTGGAGGCTGAAAGAATTGGTTTAGACGGGGCTTATTATCGTGTCCATCATTTCGCACAACAAATTGGTTCCCCGTTTCCACTGCTGTCAGCAATCGGAGCAAAGACAAAAACGATTGAAATCGGAACAGGCTTGATTGATATGCGTTATGAAAATCCGTATATGATGGCTGAAAATGCTGGATTGACGGATATTTTGACGAAAAACAGAGTGCAGCTAGGCGTTGGTCGTGGTTCACCTGAACAAGTGCTCGATGGCTGGAAGTATTTTGGTTATAACTATACAGAAGAAGAAATAAAAGAAGTGACGAGGGAGAGGACGCTTGAATTTCTTGAGTTGCTAGATGGGACTCCTTTTGCAGAGCCAAATCCACAACCGATGTTCCCTCAAGGGTCTGGAAAATTAAGGATTGAACCTTATTCAGCAAGTTTAAGAGAGAGAATTTGGTGGGGTGCGGGTTCCGTTGAAACAGCGGTTTGGGCGGCAAAACATGGGATGAATCTTCAATCGTCCACCTTGGTGAACTATGAAACGAATGAACCCTTCCATATTCAACAGCGTAATCAATTGATTGCGTTTAAGGAAGCTTGGAAGCAGGCGGGGCATGATTTTGAACCAAGGACAATGGTGACGCGGTCCATTATGCCCATTACAACTGACCTAGATAGACAAATTTTTGGATATGGGAAAACAAATGATGACCAAGTGGGCTATCTTGCCTATCATGACAACCCAACGATTTTCGGAAAAAACTACATTGGTGAACCAGAGCAATTAGTCAAAGAATTGCAAGAAGATGAGGCTATAAAAGAAGCAGATACCTTGTTGTTGACCATTCCAAACACATTGGGTGTGGATTACAACATTCATTTACTAGAAACGATAAGAAAAGAGATTGCTCCAGATTTAGGTTGGAAGTAGACAGACGCTTGGAAGCGGGGAAACCTGCGCCCAAGCGTTTTTTTGTTGCAGCCACTAAATCAAATCCATCAATTTTGCAAACAAGTGATTCTGCTGAGCGAATTAGCGTACCTTTCAAGCAATGCTTAATATTTCCATAGAGTCTTCTTAAACTTTATAATGAAGAGAGTGAAACTTTCCAAAGGAGAAGAGAATATGTTATGCGAAAATTGTAAGAAGAACATTGCGACCATTCACATTAAACAAATAAGCGGAGGGGAGAAGGCTCCTGAGCATCATTTTTGTCAGGAGTGCTATCAAAAACTCAAAAAAGAGGGAAGACTTTTTCGAGGCACATCAGACTCTCCAGTAGATCCATTTTCATTTGATAATTTAGAAGACGTTTTAAGAGAGATTCCCAATCCTTTTAAAAACTTTGAAGAAGAAACAGATGGAGTCGAGGAAGGAAATCGGACTAGATTTGAAGAAATGTTTCGCCGTGCGAGTGAAGAAATGCGTAAGAATCCGGATAGAAAACCTAAAGGATATATTCCAAGAAAGAACAGAGAAAACGCATCTCTTTTAAATCGATTAACCATCAATCTGACCAATCAGGCAAAAGCGGGAAAAATCGACCCTGTGATTGGGCGGGATGAGGAAATAGATGAAACGATTGAAATTCTAAACCGCCGCAGAAAGAATAATCCAGTATTAATCGGAGAGGCAGGTGTTGGGAAAACTGCCGTTGTTGAGGGACTTGCGCTTAGAATCGTTGAGGGAAATGTCCCTCAGAAATTGAAGAAAAAACAGATTTTGCGATTGGATGTTTCAAGTTTAACGGGCGGCGCAAGTTTTGTTGGCGCACTAGAGGAGAGGCTGAACGCATTACTGAAAGAAATTGCAGAAACAGAAGACGTCATTCTCTTTATTGATGAGGTGCATGAAATCGTAGGCGCAGGTTCTGCAGGGAAAAGCGGCATGGATGTCAGTAATATTATGAAACCTGCACTTGCTCGTGGAGAAGTCAATCTGATTGGGGCGACCACTTTAGACGAGTATCGAATCATTGAAAAAGACAAGGCGTTAGAACGGCGCTTCCAACCGGTCAGAATAGAGGAGCCAACGGTTGAAGAAACGATTGAAATTCTAAAAGGGTTGAAGAATAGAAATGAAGAGTATCATCATGTCTCCTATACGGATGATGCGATTATTGCAGCCGTCACACTCTCCTCACGCTATATTCAGGATCGATTTTTGCCGGACAAAGCGATTGATTTGATGGATCAAGCGGGGTCGAAAAAGAATTTGACACTTGCCTACATTGATACGGACGAGCTTCAAGAGAGAATTGATAAGCGAGAAGCCAAAAAACAAAAAGCGTTGGAGAAGGAAGATTTTGAAACTGCAGCAAATCTACGCGACCAGATTAAGAAGATGGAAGAATTGAAAGCGACTGCGATTGATCCGAGTGAGAGTGCGGTTGTAACCAAGGAAGACATTGCAGCGATTGTAGAGAAAAAGACAGGAATCCCTGTTGGTGAGCTGGAAGAGAAAGAAAGTGCACAGTTGATTGACCTTGAAAAGAATATAGGTTCACACGTGATTGGGCAGGAGAAAGCCGTTGAAAAAGTGGCGAAGTCCATCCGTCGTCGACGCGTTGGTTTTGGAGGAAATGACAAACCGATTGGCAGCTTCCTCTTTGTAGGTCCAACAGGAGTTGGGAAGACTGAGTTGGCGAAGCAGCTTGCTCTTGAACTCTTTGGTAGCAAAGAGTTGATGATACGCTTAGACATGAGCGAGTATATGGAAAAACATAATGTGTCTAAAATTATCGGTTCTCCTCCTGGCTATATTGGTTTTGGAGAAGGTGGACAGCTTACTGAAAAAGTTAGACGCAATCCAAACTCTGTCATCTTATTAGATGAGATTGAAAAGGCTCATCCAGATGTCTTACACATTTTCTTGCAAATTTTAGATGATGGTCGTCTAACTGATGCACAAGGAAGATTGGTAAGTTTCAAAGACGTCATTATTATTATGACGACAAACGCTGGCGTCGGGATTGTTGAGAAGAGCGTAGGATTTGGAGCTGCTAGAGAAGATGCCGTGTCATCCGTTCTTCCACAAATGAAAAACTTCTTTTCACCCGAGTTCATCAATCGGATTGACGGAGTGGTGGAATTTGAAGCGCTTTCGAAGAGTGACTTAGAAATTATCGTTCAGTTGATGATTGATGAGTTGAGTGAGCAGCTGAAAGAAAAAGAGTTGACCATTCACGTTCAACCTTCTGCAAAGCGGAAAATCGTTGAACTTTCATATGATCCCGCCATGGGCGCTCGTCCCTTAAAACGTGCCATTCAAGATGAAATCGTGGATAAAGTAGTGGAAGAATACTTGAGAAATCCTCAATTAAAGAAATTTGTGGTGAAAACGAGTAAGAATTCTGACACGCTTACAGTCAAAGGCGAGTGATTTGTGAAAAAATTTACAATGATTCGTGTAAATGAAAAAAAAGAATGATAGAATAATAACAGAAGAATAAGAAGGTAGGTGAGTGTATGAAATTAATTAATGTAACAAATACACATCGAGCGATGGTCCAAAATCAATTAGATCATACGGATTCAACTCTTGTCGAAGTTTTTTCTGCTGGCAATTCAACTGTTATTTATGAAGAAGCTCCATACCATAACGAAATTTTGATTGTGAACAATACACGAAATATTCGCAATGAGGAAGTAGATGAGATATTGGAATTCTTTGTGAAGCGAATGGAAGAAGGAAGCTTTGATAAAGATTTTATCGACATGATTCATATGACAGGTTTGGTAGAAATTACGATTCCGAAACATTAAACGAACAAAAAAACTTAGGTGCTTAAGTCATCTAAGTTTTTTTGTTTGGAGAGTCCCCATCGCTTTGTCATCAGCGCACACGACGTAGTCGCTCAAACGGCTATTTGTGATAACTCCGCACTAAAAGAATGCAAAAAAAAAGACCGATGCAAGCATCGATCCATGGTTTTCAATTAAGCTTTTTCAACGTTAACTGCTTGTGGTCCACGAGCACCTTCTTCGATTTCAAAAGTAACTGCTTGACCTTCTTCTAAAGTTTTGAATCCTTCAGATTGGATTGCTGAAAAGTGTACGAATACGTCATTTCCTTCTTCTGAAGTGATGAATCCGAAACCTTTTTCTGCGTTAAACCATTTAACTGTACCTTGTGCCATTATAGCATCCTCCTTGAGCGTTTTGCTCTTAAAAATTATGTGTAAATTGTTGCTGTAACTCAAGAAGTTGTCGCAGATGTAGCAAAACCTTTTGAATTCATACAAAATTACTTTATCATCATAACAAGAACAATGTCGAAATACAAGGGAAATGCAAAAAAACATTACGAAAATAAAGGAATCAAGGAATTCCTTAATGGTTTGAGTGATGTTCTTCTTTCTCGTCAAAGCTTTTTGGAATGGAAAGATGGATAATTGCAAGCACAATACCCTCAACAACAAGAGAGAGAAGAGCTACTTGAAGGAAGGGGATGTCTTTCACACCAGCAAGACTTGCGACGATATATCCAACGACCTGACCTAAAACTAAAGCCCAAAATGTAATGACTGCATATTTCATAATTTCACCTCGATAATTTATGAAGGTAGTGTAACATGAAATGAATTTCTTTAAAAGGGACAAAGGAGACTTAGGAATCCTGGGGGTAGCAATTTGTCTAGTTGGCATTGCTAGAACGGGAAGCCTTCTCTGGCTCCACAAACACTTTGAATGGAGGAGAGATTCCCGTCCAAAACTGCTTAAATTTTGTTATAATGATCGACATGGGAGGGTGAAGATGTACACACAATTGTTAACGCGTTCGGAATATTGCATGTTAGAAAGTTTGATAGATATTCCCTCTTATGTAAAGTGGGGGAAGGACAACCATGCAAAAGCCCTAGGTTTAATAGATAAGAACGCACTCTATGCGAGTGTGCTTTTTTACAACGCTTGTAAAGAGGCAGGCATACAGCCCATTATTGGCTTGACCGTTGAGTACGGTGGAGACTCGTCTAATGATCACACCTTAACCTTTATCAGCAGGAATTATGAAACCTACCTCTTGCTGCAACAACTCTCCACGCAAAAAATGAGCCAGAGTAAATTTGATTTTGAGGATTTACAACCCTATATTTCTAGAATTCCAGTCGTGATAGACAGCGATAGCGAGCTTTCAAAAATCGACTCAACAAATCAGAGAGAAATCAACTCTTTTTTATCGAAGTTTCCAAAAGAAGCGGAGTGTTACCTTCAAGTATCCCCAACCAACGGAAAGGAAATATGGCAGATTGCAAATGATTTCCAACTAAAAACTATGGCGCTAAGGGAGGTCAATCATTTTCACCGAGAAGGTGAGGAAGCAGCGCTTCAAATTGCGAAGATGATTAAACGAGATGAAAAGCTTGTTGGAAACATTGAACTAGGCAATGGGGGAGAACTTCTTGATGTTGATGAAGTAGAAAATATTTATGAAAAAAGAGGAATGGCGGCAAGTTTGGAGGAGCTGGAAAACTTTGTAAACAGCTGTTCGTTAGAAATCCCAATGCATCAAAGCCTTTTACCCAAATATCCGAAAGAAGTGGAGGCAGCAGCTCTTCTATCAAGGCTAGCCTGGCAAGGTTTGAAAGAGAGGGGAGGATCAATCTCAAAAGAAACCTCAGACAGATTAGAGTTTGAATTAAAAACTATCCACGAGATGGGATTTGATGATTATTTTCTCATCGTCTGGGATCTCTGCCGCTTTGCAAGAGAATCTGGCTATTTTATGGGATTTGGTCGGGGAAGTTCGGCGGGTTCCCTCGTTTCCTATGCTCTAAAGATTACGAATGTCAATCCGATTGAAAACGGACTTTTCTTTGAACGGTTTTTGAACCCTTCAAGAAAAAGTCTTCCGGATATTGATATTGACATGCCGGATACGGAGAGAGAAAGCTTGTTGCATTATGTGTTGGAAAAGTATGGTCCAGAGCATATCTCGCAGATTGCCACCTTTAACACCCTTGGAGCAAAAGGGGTGGTTCGAGATGTGGGGCGTGTTTTCGGCTTGACCATGCGTGAGACGGATGAATGGAGCAAGGCAATTGGAAGTTTTAAGGACCTTGATACAGCATTTGAGAAAAGTCGAGATTTTAGAGCGATCGTTTTAAAAAGCAGCCGCAATAAAGAGATATTTGAGATTTCGAAAAAACTTTTTGGAAAACCTAGAAATATTTCAACCCATCCGGCAGGCGTGGTCATGAGTAATCGCAAGTTGGAAGAAGTTATTCCCCTTCAATCTCAAGGAGAAGGGCTTCTTCCTCTTGCGCAATTTGCCAAAGACGAAATCGAACAGATTGGATTGCTGAAAATGGATTTTCTCGGGAATATGAACTTGAGAATCGTTCAGAATGCGGCGAGAAGTATCCGTTCAGTCTATAATGAAACGCTTGATTTATACCATCCCGTTCTTGATGATCCAAAAACATTAGAAATTTTTCAAAAAGGAGAAACGGACGGCATTTTCCAGTTTGAATCTAGCGGGATTCGGCAAGTTCTTCGCCAAGTCTCACCAGATTCGATAGAAGATATTGCAGCAGTGAACGCTCTTTACAGGCCAGGGCCTCAGGAAAACATTCCTTTGTTTGTCGAGCGGAAGCTCGGGCGAATACCCGTGGAAACAGTGGATGAACGGCTTGACTACATCACAGAACCAACCTACGGCGTCCTCGTCTATGAAGAACAGGTCATGCAGGCGTTGATGGAGCTAGCGGGATTTACTCTGGGGGAAGCGGATGTTGTACGAAGAGCGATAAAAAAGAAAAATGTTGCAACATTAGAGAAAATTCGAGAAGACTTTCTTGAGAGAGCCGTTCAAAAAGGGATGACGCAAGAAAATGCGGAGCAGACCTTTCAAACGATTGAAAAATTTGCAGGCTATGGATTCAATAGAGGTCATGCCTTCGTGTACAGCTATCTAGCCTATTTAATGGCTTATTTAAAAGTCCATTACTCCGGTGCGTTTTTCATGAGCTTAATGAATGCCAATCGGAATTCGACAGTCAAAATGAGAAACTATTTGTCAGAAGCAAAGCGCTATCGCATACGCCTATCTCCCCCTCTGATCAATCGAAGTGGATATGCTAAGAAATTAGAAACGAAGACGACGATTCGTTTTGGGTTGTCTGATATTAAAGGGCTTCCGAGCGATTTTATCAAAGCGATTCTCGAGGCGAGGAAATCTGGCAACTATGAGGGTATTGAAGACTTTATAAAGAGACTTGATTCTAAATTCATAACGGAAAAAAACATGGAACAATTGGTATACTCTGGTGCGTTTGACGAATTTGGAGACAATCGGAAATCGGTTTTGCAAGACGTAGAAAGGGTAAGAGAAGGGCTCATCGCATCAAAAGGGAATCCTGATTTATTTGGAACGCTAAAGAGCGAGACTGTTTCTGATTTTTCGTTAGAATACAAAATCGAGAAGGAAATCGAAACTCTAGGCGTCTCTATCTCTCATCATCCTGTGGAGAAGTACAAGAGCATTCGACTTCAAAAAAGAATAACGAATTTGAATGATTTAAAAGAGGGAACTTTCTCAACGCATCTCGTTCAGGTGAAAAGTGTAAAGGCAATCACGACCAAAAAAGGGGAAACCATGATTTTCCTAACGGTATGGGATGATACAGATGAAGTAGAAGTGACCGTGTTTCCGAAACTGTTTAGGAAAACACAGTCCCTTTATGAAAAAGGGAATATCTTAGTATTGAGCGGGTCAGTGAGCATGAGCGACTACTCAAAGAAGCTCCAGGTTCTTGCGGATGATGTGGAAGTCGCAAGTGTCGTGGAAAGTAAGTTTTCTTCCAAGACGTTGTACTTGCGCATTCTGGATGAAGACGTCAGACAAGTTGCCATGGAAATACTCGAAAAGCACAAAGGTGAGACCCCAGTAGTGGTTGTTTACGGTGAAAATAGGCAAAAAATACGCCTGAGTGATAGGCTGAAAATAGCGGAATCGGAAGGTTTGAAAGAAGATTTGAATCAATTACTAGGGAAAGGTAATGCCAGATTCAGGGGGTAGGAATGCCCCGGTTTTTATGATTTTATGAAAACAAATTTGAATTTTCATTTATAGATTCAAT
>JAITHN010000100.1 GCA_031279745.1 Streptococcaceae bacterium | reverse complement strand
AAAAAAAGTAAATAACGCATATGATGACGGCTCCATTCAGGTTCTGGAAGGATTGGATGCGGTAAGAAAGCGTCCAGGTATGTATATTGGATCTACTGATGGTCGTGGATTGCATCATTTGGTTTACGAAATCGTGGATAACTCCGTTGATGAAGCGCTGGCGGGATATGGGAAGGATATTCTTGTGACCATCCATAAAGACAACTCCATCTCCGTTCAAGATGAGGGTCGTGGAATGCCAACGGGGAAACACGTTACAGGAAAGCCAACCATCGAGATTATCTTTACAGTCCTCCATGCAGGCGGGAAATTTGGAGATGGTGGATACAAAACAGCTGGTGGACTTCACGGTGTAGGTTCGAGCGTGGTAAACGCGCTTTCTGAATGGCTTGAGGTTAACGTCGTTCGTGATGGGCAAGAGTATCAAATGCGCTTTGAAAACGGCGGGAATCCAGTTGGAGGACTCAAGAAATTAGGAAGAACCAAGAAAAAAAATGGGACGCGTGTTCATTTTAAACCCGATGCAAGTATTTTTTCTGTGACGAAATTTTCAAGGGAAATTTTGGCGGAGCGTTTGAGAGAATCTGCCTTTCTTTTGAGCGGCGTATCTATCACGCTTATCGATAAGCGCAAGGATGAGGATATCGTCGAGAAGTTCCACTATGACGAAGGAGTAAAGCAGTTTGTACAATATTTGAATGAAGACAAAGATGACTTGACCCCAGTAATGTATTTCACTGGGAAAAAAGAAGACATCGAAGTCGAAGTCGCTTTCCAATATAACGATGGGTATTCAGAAAACCTTCTGAGCTTTGTAAACAATGTTAGAACGAGTGATGGGGGAACCCATGAAACTGGATTTCGTACTGCAATGACCAAGGCGTTCAACGAGTATGCGAGAAAAGTGAATCTTCTAAAAGAAAAGGATAAAAATCTTGAGGGAACGGATTTTCGTGAAGGCCTAGCCGTTGTGCTTTCCGTCCTTATCCCTGAGAACATCCTTCAGTTTGAATCGCAAACGAAAGATAAATTAGGAACACCTGCAGCTCGTGGAGCCGTAGACGGAGTGATTTCAGAGCAACTCGGTTTCTTCCTACAAGAAAACAGTGAAATGAGTCAAATGCTTGTCAAAAAAGCAGTAAAAGCGCGTTTGGCAAGAGAAGCTGCCAGAAAAGCAAGGGAAGAATCGAGAAATGGGAAGAAGAAAAAGCGTGAGTCCATCTTAAGTGGGAAACTCACTCCAGCCCAGACTAAAAATCCTAAACGAAATGAGTTGTATCTGGTCGAAGGAGATTCCGCCGGAGGAAGTGCAAAACAGGGAAGAGACAGGAAATTCCAAGCGATTTTGCCGCTTCGTGGAAAAGTAATCAATACTGAAAAAGCAAAGATTCAAGATATTTTAAAAAATGAAGAAATCAATACAATGATTCACACGATTGGTGCGGGAGTCGGACCTGAGTTTGAAGCAGAAGATTCAAACTATGAAAAAGTCATCATCATGACCGATGCGGATACTGACGGGGCTCATATTCAAGTTCTCCTCCTCACGTTTTTTTATCGCTATATGAAACCCCTTGTCGAAGCCGGGAAAGTTTATATCGCCCTCCCTCCTTTGTACAAGATTTCAAAGGGGACTGGAAAAAAAGAAGTGATTGAATATGCATGGACCGACGAAGAATTAGACATAGCGATAGAAAAAATCGGAAAGGGCTACATGATTCAACGTTACAAAGGTCTTGGGGAAATGAATGCCGAGCAACTTTGGGAAACGACGATGGATCCTGAAAAACGAACGCTCATTCGTGTTCGAATCGATGACGCTGCACAGGCAGAACGTCGTGTAACCACACTAATGGGTGAAAAAGTAGAACCGCGAAGAAATTGGATTGAAAAACATGTTCAATTTACCTTGGAAGAAGATGGTTCCATATTGGATGTGACCAAAGATGAGCGCGAAAAGGAGTCGTTTGACTTAGCAAAAGCTGAGAAGAATGAGAAAATAGAAACAGAACCATTAGCTGATGAAAAAGAAGAGGTATACTCTGAAATCAATCTGTTTGATGACTTGGGGTAGAACTTGGGGATTTAGGAGCGAACTAGCGTTCACAGCATGTTTTAGAGAATTTGAAAAACAATCAAGGAGCAATAATGGCAACAAGTGAAAATATACAAGAGCTTACTCTTGAAGAGGTAATGGGAGAACGTTTCGGACGATATTCCAAATACATCATTCAAGACCGTGCCATTCCGGATATAAGGGATGGACTAAAGCCCGTCCAACGCCGAATTCTTTATTCGATGAATAAAGATGGGAATACCTTTGACAAGGCGTATAGAAAAAGTGCAAAGTCTGTCGGAAATATTATGGGGAATTTCCACCCGCATGGAGATTCAAGTATTTATGAAGCAATGGTCCGAATGAGTCAGGATTGGAAATTGCGTGGTGTTCTCATTGACATGCATGGCAATAACGGGTCGATGGACGGAGATAGCCCTGCTGCGATGCGTTATACGGAAGCTAGACTTTCCAAGCTTGCTGGGGAAATTTTGCAAGATATCGAGAAGGAAACGGTCGATTATGTTTGGAATTTCGATGACACGGAGAAGGAACCTACTGTTCTTCCTACTCGCTATCCAAACTTGCTCGTCAATGGTTCCACTGGAATTTCAGCAGGTTATGCGACAGAAATTCCACCGCATACCCTCGGTGAGGTGATAGACGGCACGGTGTTTCTCATTGATCACCCCGAGGCGACTCTTGAGGAAATCATGAACTACATTCCTGCTCCAGATTTTCCAACTGGGGGAATTTTGCAAGGGGTGGAGGAAGCAAAGGAAGCCTATCGCACTGGACGAGGAAAAGTCATCGTTCGTTCAAAAACGGAATTTGAGTCCATTCGCGGTGGGAGAGAGCAAATCGTGGTTACTGAAATCCCCTATGAAGTGAACAAGGCGAACCTGGTGAAGAAAATCCATGAGATCGGTCTGATGAAAAAGATTGATGGAATCAGTGATGTTCGTGATGAATCAGATAGAACCGGATTGCGTATTGTTGTAGAGCTAAAAAAAGACGCTAACAGCGAAGGAATCCTCAACTATTTACTAAAAAACACCGATTTGCAAATCAACTATAATTTCAACATGGTGGCGATTGACAACAGAACGCCCAAGCAAGTTGGTTTGAAGCAAATGATTCAAAGCTATATTCATCATCGTGTAGATGTGATTACTAGGCGAAGTGAATTTGAATTAAAAAAAGCTGAAAATCGGGCGCATATTGTAGAAGGCTTGATTAAGGCACTTTCCATTTTGGACAAGGTCATCCGCACGATTCGAAGTTCGAAGGATAAAAAAGATGCGAAGAAAAATCTGATTGCCAACTACGGATTCACAGAAATTCAAGCTGAAGCAATCGTTGTCTTGCAACTTTATCGTTTGACCAATACGGATGTAACTTTACTAGAGAAAGAGGCAGGGGCGCTTGAAGAAACGATTCAAACGCTGAAAGATATTTTGAACGACAAAAAAGTTCTCTTCCAAGTGATGAAGAAAGAACTCAAAGAAGTCAAAAAAACATTTAACACTCCTCGTCTCACTAGAATCGAAAAAGAGATTCAAGAAATTAAGATTGAAACGCAAGTGTTAATTGCAAGTGAAGATGTCATGGTCGTTGTGACAAAGGAAGGGTATATCAAACGCACGAGTATCCGGAGTTTCCAAGCGAGTCCGTTTCATGAGATTGGGTTGAAGGAAGGGGATGATGTCCTCTTTGCGAAAAAGATGAATACATTGAACCATCTACTTTTATTTACCAATAAAGGAAATGTGATTTATCGTCCAGTCCATGAATTGAACGACATTCGCTGGAAAGATTTGGGAGAGCATATTACGCAGACGTTAACTGGGTTCCAAACAGAAGAACGCATTATTGGCGTAATTCCATATATAGAGCTTCGTGAAGATTTTACTCTCGTTGCATTTACGAAACAGGGCTATATCAAGCAAGTTCAAATGTCGGATTTTGCGATTTGGCGCACGTATAAGTCGAAATCAACAAGCTACATGAAGCTGAAAACAGATAGCGATGAAGTCTTAAAAGTCTTTTTGCAAAATGTAAATGAAGAGATTGATGTCTTTCTTGTGACGAATTTATCTTACGCGCTTCGTTATTCTCTACAAGAAGTTCCTGTATCAGGGAAAACTGCGGCAGGAGTAAAATCGATTAATTTGAAACCTGAGGACTTTGTGGTCGGGGGAGACCTCATTTACGAAGGAGCAGATGAAGAGATTACCCTTCTCACCCATAGAGGAGCATTGAAGCGTATGATTGCTCAAGAAATCGAACCGCTCGGTAGGGCGAAGAGAGGGCTTCTCATTTTGAGAACACTCAAGAATAATCCGCATCGCGTCATTTTCATGGAAGCAAGTTCTGATGCACCGCTACTCGTAATAACGAATAAGGGAAATAAGCTTGAGATTAAAGAGTTGGATTATCCAATCTCAACGCGTGAAAGCAATGGAAGTTTTGTACTTGATGAAAAAGAAGAAGCGGGTATATTTCATGCTTCTCAAGCCTATGTCTTTGTCGACGAGGAGAACGAACCCCCATCTGAAAGTTAACTCGCATTTTGCGAAATCAACGAATTCAAACGCAAACAGCATTCGTGATAGACGAATCGTACGGGGTGGAAGTCACCTCAAAAAAAGAATAGAGGTAGAAGATGTCTGAAGAAATTAAAGGTCTTGTTCATTCAACAGAAAGTTTTGGAAGTGTGGATGGACCAGGAATTCGTTTTATCTTTTTCATGCAAGGCTGCAAAATGAGATGTCAGTTTTGTCATAATCCAGATACATGGGCGATGAAAACGGAAAATTCAAAACTGCGCACGGTGGATGATTGCTTAGAGGAAGCGCTTCGCTACAGAGATTATTGGGGAGAAAAAGGGGGAATCACGGTAAGTGGTGGGGAGCCCATGCTTCAGTTAGAATTCGTGACTGAGCTCTTCCGCAAAGCAAAAGAATTAGGGATTCATACCACCCTAGATTCATGCGGGAAACCTTTTACAAGAAAGGAACCTTTCTTTTCTCAGTTCAATGAATTGCTCAATGTGACGGATTTGATTTTATTGGATTTGAAACAAATGAATCCTTTACGTCATAAGGAATTAACGAGCCTTACAAATGACAATATCATCGAGTTGGCAAACTATTTATCTGAAGTAGGACAACCTGTTTGGATTCGTCACGTGCTCGTTCCTACAAAGACGGATTTTGATGAGGATTTGATCAAACTGGACAATTTTGTAAAAACCCTCTCGAACGTGGTGAAATTTGAGGTCCTTCCGTATCACACTATGGGAGAGTTCAAATGGCGTGAGTTAGGCATTCCCTATCCACTTGAAGGGCTAGAACCCCCAACAAAGGATCGTGTGGAGAATGCGAAGGAGCTCCTTCATACGAAAGACTATACAAGGTATAAAGAAATCTAAAAAAACACCGTGGTAAAATTAGAAAAAT
Source organism: Streptococcaceae bacterium (assembly GCA_031279745.1). Lineage (GTDB taxonomy): Bacteria > Bacillota > Bacilli > Lactobacillales > Streptococcaceae > Pilibacter. The sequence goes on along the minus strand of JAITHN010000100.1, from coordinate 4,982 downwards.
TTTACCACGGTGTTTTTTTTTAACTATAAGTCGAATCATCGCACGCTACAATAGGTCTCGTCTTCTGTAAAAGAACCAACCTTTTGTTGATAACAGTAAACCGATGAAGATTAAAATCCCAAACTCTCCCCAATCCATTTTTTCAAGTGGAAGATGCGACACATGATCTAAGACATTGATTGCTTTCAACCATTCTGGTACCTTGATAAGCTCACCAAGGTAACCGATGGCGTACGTCAATCCAAAGTATCCCCATATTAAGTGAAGTAACCTTGGGAATACACCGATACCTACAGCCGTGATGGACACATAAATAAATGTTGCACCCGTCCATGCAAAACCGGAATGTGCAATCGTTGCAAAAGCAATTGGATGTTTCATGACCGCGCTTTGTGCAAGATAGACCCCCGCTACACCTGCAAACTGTCCCAAGATAAGCGCAGCAATTGTATGAATATAATAGGTACAAAAGAGTTTGCTTCTTGTAATAGGCATCGCATAAACTTGTTCGAATCGTCCCTTTTTTTCTTCGCCAACCAGACGCATGAAAAATGCGCTTGCATAAACTGCAACAAAGATGCTCAATATCATAAAGAGTATGCCTAAAAATGATTCTTGAACACTGTATTTTGGATTGGCTGCGAGAATTTGTTTAAACATGTCATTGCTTTCTAAAAATTTATCCATATCTCCGAAAATTGAACCATAAGTTGCTCCGAGAATAAATAAAGCAAATAACCATCCAATATGATACCCACGAGCCGTTCTGAAACTTAAACCTCCGATAGAACGAAGTAATCTTCCACCAACGCCTCGCCCTTCCTTTTCAGGAAGCAGTCCTGCAAACATATCTCGACGTTTTTCAAGCAAGAGCGCACATGCACCTACGATTGCAATAAATATTCCCCCTAAGACGAAAACAAGGGCATTTGTTTTGACGTACACATCAGACAAATAAGACCAAGAAAGGGGATTCAACCAAGAAAGATGAACGTTTTGAATATCCGTTCCCATTCGCAAGATATAAAGCCCTCCAAGCGTCGTAAAACTAAGCGCACGTGCTTGAGATGCATTCGTCGCAATCTGACAGTAGAAAAGAGCAATAGCGCCAAAGATAAGCCCTTGCATACTTAAAGAAAATCCAAACGCAAGGTTATCACGAAAATTTTCAAATCCGGAAATCCCTTGCAATTGAATGACAAGTGCAATTCCTAGCCCTAGCAAAACATGGAAAAGGAGTTGTTGGAGGCAAATAGCAGCAGTGTTTGCCATTTTTCCTACCGTAGATGCTTGAAGCAACTCCAAAATACCATCATCTTCTTGCCTCCTAGTTTTTGAAATTGCGTGTTGAATCGCAATAATCGCAAATAACAGTGCTGTAAAAAGAATCATTTCCTGTGCATACATGGCTTGAATGGTATAACTTTCTGCATTTTGAACAGCAGTTGGTCCACAGAGTGCAATCATTGCAGGGTTCTGTAAGGTTTCATAAAGCCCTGCTAATCCCTTAGCATCTTTTCCATAGACTTCATAAACGGGTTGAACAAGCCCTCCACTAAAATAAAGTAAACCGAAAAACCAAATGGTTAATTTTATCCAATCTCTACGTAAGTGAAATTTGAATAATGGCCATACTTTTTGCATATTCTCACCTACTTCCCTTCATAATGACGAATGAACAACTCTTCCAATGTAGGTGGTGTCGTTTGCAAGGCATGAACGCCAAACGGTTTAAGAATTTCAAGAATTTCCTCGACCTTGTCATTTTCTCCTTGGAAAACCAAAGTTTTTCCATCTTGTTTTAAATCATGGATATAGGGAAGTTCTTCCAAGCCATTGGCTACTTCTTTCGTTTCCACTCTGTAAGTTGAACGTGTAAGATGTCTTAAGTCTTCCAATGTCCCTGTTTCAATGACTTTCCCATTTTTAATAATGGCGACACGGTCGCACAATTTTTCGACTTCACTTAAAATATGACTCGAAAGCAAAATCGCTTTTCCTTCCTCTTTTATGCGTTTGACTTCCTCTTGGAAAACAGACTCCATTAATGGATCAAGTCCGCTTGTCGGTTCGTCAAAAATATATAAATCCGCATTTGTAGAAAGTGCTGCAATCAGTGACACTTTTTGACGATTTCCTTTAGAATAACTTTTCGCTTTCTTTTTCGGATCAAAGTCAAATTTTTGAATGAGTTTGTCTTTTTTTGCCTGATCTCCGCCACCGTGTAAACGCATGAAGAAATCAATGATTTCCCCTCCTGTTAAATTCGGCCAGAGGTTTACATCCCCCGGAACATAGGCAATTCTCTTGTGAATTTCTTCCGGATGTTTCCAAACGTCCTTGCCAAAAATTTTGGCATCACCACCGTCTCTGGCAATTACGCCGAGAAGTACGCGAATGGTCGTTGATTTCCCCGCTCCATTTGGGCCGATAAAACCCAACACTTCTCCACTGTTTACAGAAAGTGTTACATCCGTCAACGCTTTTGTTTTTTTGAAATTTTTCTTTACGCCTTTTAATGATAAAATTTCCATAGTTTTCCTCTCCTCTTTTCTACATTCATTATTATCTCATAAAAGAAGCAAAAAAATATTCGTAACCACTTTAAGTGATTTTGAATGTTTTGTTGTTTAGTTGAGAAAAGAAGCAGTGAAGTCACTCGTTGATGGCTGCATCATTCTGCCCTTTTAATAGACCATCCAACTTCCAATAAAGTAAGTATGGTCAACAACGGAGTGCATTGGTGTTGATAGATATTGGAAAATAAGGTAAAATATTATTGTTTGTCAGAGGTTTATTCGGGGTTGTTACGGATTCGACAGGCATAGTTTGAGCAGGGATTGCGCTTCGTAGGTTACGTCTACGTTAAAACGTTACCAGTTAAATATAACTGCAAAAACAAACAATTCTTACGCTTTAGCTGCCTAAAAAACAGTTTGGCGTGATCGCTCCGGTTTCACCCATGAGCTCGGATACGCGGTCTTACTTTAGTGGGATACGATTTTAGTTTCCGTCTGCAACTAGGATAAGAGAACATCAGACTCATCCTGTTATTGAAGTTTGTGTTGCTGCTTTTAACAGGAAAAATCAAATGCAACTCTATGAGCGTAGAGGTCTTTGTGGCAATGTGTTTGGACAGGGGTTCAATTCCCCTCAGCTCCATAATGAAAAACAGCGAAAGCTGTTTTTTTCATTTTGCGTTTCAAAAGTCGGTCTGCGCGCTTTCCAGATGCATAACGCTACTGCACACCTCAACCATTGCGAGTGAGTTTTCCATAGGTTTTTAGTTTTTTGATATACTAATAGTAGCAATATCCTTTTAAAAGGAGGATGGAAAGCGAATCAACTAGACAATCGCACAAAAACAAGCAAAGGCGGGGGAAATATGGAAGGAATCATTGCACTATGGAAAGAACGAGGGATGACAAGCTTTGACTGTGTATATAGATTAAGAAAAATACTGAATACAAAGAAAATCGGTCATGGTGGGACGTTAGACCCTGAAGTTGACGGTATTCTACCAGTTTGTGTAGGAAGTGCAACGAAACTCATCGAATACATGATTGAAAGTGGTAAAGAATATGTTGGAGAAATTACTCTAGGCATCTCAACGACAACTGAAGATAAAGAAGGAGAGGTTGTTGAGAAAAAAGAGGTACAATCTTTGATAGCTCAAGAAGAAATAGATGCTGCATTGAGAAAGTTTCAAGGAGAAATTGAGCAAGTTCCACCAATGTATTCAGCTGTAAAGGTTGGAGGAAAGCGCCTCTACGAATATGCAAGACAGGGCAAGGAAATCGAACGTTTACCTAGAAAGGTCACGATTGAAGAGTTGACAAGGACTAGCGAACCCGTTTTAGATGAAGAGTCAAAAACACTACGATTTCGGTTTAAGGTAAAGTGTAGCAAAGGCACCTATGTTAGAACGCTTGCGGTTGATGTTGGTAAGGAATTGGGATTCCCAGCTCATATGAGTGAGTTAACACGCACTGCTGCGGCAGGGCTGACTTTTGAAAGTGCACACACCCTCCTTGAAATAGAAGAAATGAAAGAAGCAGGAGACTTAGGGGAGGTCCTCCTTCCGCTTGAGATTGGGGCAGTTGGGTTTCAAAGAGTTGACCTAACAGATGAGCAAGTCCAAAATGTTAAAAATGGAAGAGTTTTCCCTATCGAACTGTTTCAACTTGAGGATGTGGATGCGATCACTGCGCTTTATTACGCGGATAAACTGGTTGCTCTTTATCAGAGACATCCTTCCAAATCAGAAAGATTCAAACCAGTAAAAGTGATTAGAACGGAGTTTTAGATGAAGGAAATCTTTATTCATCACCCATATACCAAGGAACAAATACCGAACGAGGATGTCGTGCTCGTTTTAGGATATTTTGACGGAGTACACCTTGGGCATCAAGAAGTCATACAAAGAGGAAGGGAAATTGCCAAGCGTTTAGGAGTGAAATTAGCGCTCCTAACCTTTAATCACCATCCTTCGATTGTTTTTGATAAACCAAATATCAAAACGAAGATGCCACTTCTTTCATCAAAAAGAAAGGCTGAAATCATTCGAAATCTCGGCGTAGATACGTATTATGTGGTGGACTTTACAAGTCAGTTTTCCCAACTCACCCCTCAAGAATTTGTCGACCAATACATCATTGGTCTTCATGCTAGGGTAGCGGTAGGAGGCTTCGACTACACGTTTGGTGACCCGCGGGTGGCAAGCATTCAGAACATGTCATTTTATGCGAAGGGGAAATTTGAAGTAGAGATCGTCTCCGTTTTCAAAAAAAATGATCAAAAAGTTTCATCGTCAAAAATCCGTGTATTATTAGACGTTGGAAATGTAGAAGAGGCAAATAAACTTCTAGGCTATCCGTATGAAACGACGGGGATTGTCGTTCATGGTGAAGCACGTGGTCGACAGATTGGATATCCGACAGCAAACCTAGAGTGGAAAGGGACGGTTCGACTCCCTAAAGTGG
>JAITHN010000073.1 GCA_031279745.1 Streptococcaceae bacterium | reverse complement strand
ATATGAGCAATCAACATTGGATTTGAAATAAGGAGAGCTATGATAACCATCATTATTTTGTGCATGCTAACCTATGCATTTTACATCGGTGCTTCCAGGGGACTCACGCTACAATTAATTTATTCGGTTGGATATACACTTAGCTATATCGTTGCAGCATTTTTATATCGAGGAGTTGGGCGTGCGATTGAACTATGGGTACCCTATCCATCGGCAACATTAGAATCGAGAATGGTGTTTTTTAATCAAGATACAGCTTTGCAACTAGACAAGTCGTTTTATGCGGGGATGGGATTTCTCATCGTTTATTTCCTGGGTTATTTAGTGGTTAGACTTATTGGTCTTCTTGCCCATAGTCTTGCCGACATTCGCATGTTTGGGGAACTCAACAGAGTTCTTGGAGGACTTGCCGGTGCATTTGCCGTCTATATTGGAATTTTTTTAGTTCTCTCCATTTTAAGTTTGGTGCCAATCAACGGATTGCAAGACCTCTTAGGAAATGACTTGTTGGCAAAGATGATTATTCAATATACACCTATCTTTTCGTCCGACATCCATCATTTGTGGATTGTAGACATACTTGGGAAAATATAGACTTGTGAGCAGTAAGAGGGTAACAACATATGAACAATAGAATAGAAAAACTTCTTGAATTTGAAAAGATTCGAGAAAAACTTCTCCAACACACTGTAACTGAGAAGGGGAGGTCGATGGTCCAACTGGCCAAGGTCTTTGTAGAAGCAGGGGACGTGCAAAAGGCGTTGGATGAAACAACGGATGCCATGAAGGTGGTTCGTCTTAGAGGGGGAATTCCCCTTTCGCAAATGGAAGATTTAACCAAACATTTTAAGCGCTTGGAAATCGGAGCCAATCTAAATGGATTGGAATTTGCCCAGATTTACCGCATGTTAAAAACGACGAATGAGCTCATTCGCTTTTTTGACGATTTACACGAAACTGAAGTGGAGTTTCTTTACCTGTATGAATGGTCGGAGAAATTGGTTGCGATTCCCGAAGTATCCAAGCGTTTGAGGAGTTCCGTAGATGAAACGGGGAACATTCTTGATGAAGCAAGCGCAGAATTGGGGAGACTACGAAGAGAGTTAAAGAGAGCAGAGGCCACGGTTCGTTCGACTCTAGGAGCAATTGTTAGAGGGAAAAAAGCAAAGTATCTAAGCGATACATTAATCACGATTCGAAACGACCGCTATGTGCTTCCCGTCAAAACAGAGTATAAGAATGTTTTTGGCGGAATCGTTCACGATTCATCCGCAAGTGGGCAGACTGATTTTATAGAGCCAAGGGAAGTTGTAGACTTAAACAATCACATGCGCCAGACGAAAGTTGCTGAAAAGAGAGAAGTGGAAAGGATTTTAGCTGAACTTTCTCAGTTTGTAGAACCCTATGCGAATGAACTAAAAAACAATGTCTATGTGTTGGCGAAGCTGGATTTTTTCAATGCAAAAGCCGCACTTGCCAAGGAGTTAAATGCAGTTGTTCCAATAATTGACAAGGAAAATCGCCTGAAGATAAAAGCGGCACGTCACCCACTGATTTCAAGTGAAGCGGTCGTTCCAAATGATATTCATTTGGGCGAACACCATCGAACGATGGTGATAACCGGACCGAATACCGGAGGGAAGACGATTGCGATGAAGACGCTTGGTATTCTCCAACTGATGGGACAGTTTGGACTTGCCATCCCAGCGGGTGTTGACAGTCAAATCGGGGTGTTTAGGAAAATCTTTGCGGATATTGGCGATGAGCAGTCGATTGAGCAAAATCTTTCAACATTCTCAAGTCATATGACGAACATCGTTAACATTTTAAGCAAGATGGACGACAAAACGCTCATCCTTCTGGACGAATTGGGTGCAGGAACAGATCCACAAGAAGGAAGCGCATTAGCCATTGCCATACTTGATAAGATTGCAAGTGCCGGTTCGACCACTCTCGCATCCACCCACTATCCAGAATTGAAAGCGTTCGGCTATAATCGAAAATTCGCCACAAATGCCTCAATGGAGTTTGATGTTGAAAGTTTAAAGCCGACCTATAAACTATTGATTGGTCTTCCGGGAAGAAGTAATGCCTTTGACATTTCAAAACGCTTAGGTCTGTCAGAAGAGATTATCTCTGCCAGCAGAGAATTGATTGATGAGGACAGCCAGGACATCAATGAAATGATTCAAGATTTAGAGTCACGCAGAAAAATGGCGGAGATAGAGTATTTTGAAGCGAGAAATAAGGTTGATGAGACAGAAGCGATAAGAAAAGAACTCGAGGAATCTAAAAGGAAATTTGAGGATGAACAAGAACGCATTCTTTTGGCATCCAAGAAAGAAGCCAATCAAATTATTGAGGCGGCAAAACAGGAGAGCGAGCGAATTATCCGTGAGATCCGAGAGAAGCAAAAACAAATTGGGAGGGTAAGTGTAAAAGAACATGAGCTCATCCAAGCAAAATCAGATATGAATGCCCTTCTTCACGAGGAAAGTCTTCAAAAAAATAGAGTGTTAAAAAGAGCGAAGAAACAAAAACCACTGAAAGCTGGGGACGAGGTGCTTGTCGAGAGTTATGGGCAAAGAGGCACCTTAA
>JAITHN010000159.1 GCA_031279745.1 Streptococcaceae bacterium | reverse complement strand
GGGATGCTTTAATGGCCAAAAAAGAACTTCTTCTTTGTTACTCCGTGACCCTGTGTATTTTCTACCTCGTCTTTTTCTTGGTGGGGGAAAGCTTTCAAACATTGAAGAGTGCAACACTCTATTCATTTGTTCTCGTTCTACTTTACTATGCGTTTCAAGTTTGGATGGGGATTCACAGAACGAAAAAGATTCAAAGCTATCCCATTCTCATCGGTGCTGACCTTTCTTTTGGTAAATTGGCAACTGCTGAGGAAAAAGCATTGGTTGAAGTCATCCAACTTCAAAATGAAGAGCACGCTGCTCAGATTTCGCGTTTAAAACTAGAGCGAGAACAGTTAAATGACACGTATACATTATGGAGTCATCAGATTAAGGTGCCACTATCTGTGATTGATTTGATGCTGCAAACGAACGAGCTTGATCCTGGCATTTTAAAGCACCAAGTGAACAGCATGAAGCAATATATTGAAATGATTTTGCAATTCAATAGAATTGGGCGTGAGGAGAATGATTTTCGTTTTGAAAATGTTGATTTGAACTCTCTCGTTCAAGAAAGCGTCAAAAAATATGCGCATTTCTTCATTCAAAAAGACCTTTCTGTTGAAATTATAGGGGTGAGCACCGTTCAAACAGATAAAAAATGGCTACAGTTTGTATTTGAACAATTGCTGTTTAATGCGTTGAAATATACAGATACGGGTGGCATCCATATTCATCTTTCGGCAGATGAACTATGGATTGAGGATACTGGCATAGGGATTTTAGAGGAAGATATTCCAAGGCTATTGGAACCAGGGTTTACTGGATACAATGGAAGGTTGAACAAAAATTCAAGCGGTTTGGGATTGAACATCTCGAAAAAAATTCTGGATAAATTGAATTATCATTTGGAGATTGAATCAACTGTTGGAACGGGCAGCAGGTTTCACATTGTATTTGCGCCAAGTAGAACAGAAACTATAGATGAAGAAGGATAAGTGGATGAAAGCATTAATTTCGATTGACTATACGTATGATTTTGTTGCAGAGGATGGACTCCTTACAACTGGAGAGTTGGGAAGTGCTATTCACGATAAACTGCTGTTAAAGACGAAAGAATTTACTGAAGCAGGGGATTTTGTTGTTTACGCCATTGATAAGCATGAACGAGAGGATGACTATCATCCTGAGATGGCACTTTTCCCGCCGCATAATATTAGCGGGACAAAGGGGAGAGAACTCTTTGGAGAACTGGAAACTTATTATCAAGAGACGAAAGATAGGACAAATGTTTATTATTTTGATAAACGTCATTATTCTGCTTTTTCTGGAACGGATTTGGATATTCGTCTAAGAGAAAGAGGGATCACGGAACTCACTTTAGTTGGGGTTTGTACAGATATTTGCGTTCTGCACACAGCTGTCGACGCATATAATCTGGGATACAAGATTAGCATTCCAGAAGATTGTGTAGCAAGCTTTGATGAAGACGCACACCGATGGGCACTCGCACATTTTAAAAACGTATTAGGCGCTAAAATCGTATAGATGTATAGGTGAAATGGAGACTATGAAGGAAGAATTTTACAATACGTATAAAAATTTAGGCAAGGCAGCCATCATTTTACAAGGTTACGCGAGTACCATTATGTCAGATGAAGAGCTTGATTTTTTCTATACTGGAATGGCAATCGATCGAACACCTTTTTTTCTGAGCAAGAGGGGATTATATATTGTGGAACCAGCTATTCTTTTAGACGATTTTCGGCATGAATTTGTGGCGGGAAACGAAATCATTGTTCAGGCCGAAGGGGAGCGGTTGAAAATACTACGTGGGAAAGAACTTCTCTTGCAAATGGAAGCAAAGAATGCTCAAAGTGCGGAAGCTCTTCGTCAGGATCTCGAATACTTTAAAGAAGGCTAAAAACAGGCTAAATCAAATGGGAGATCACCATTTGATTTAGCCTGTTTTTTTAAAAGGGCATGTATAGTTAAGTGATAGGGAACTATAAGCTAAAAAACTCTTCAAGAAAGCGGGAGAGTCCTTCATCATCGTTGGTTCTTGACGTGACTTGATTGGCATATTTTTTCACTTCGTCACTTGCGTTTTTCATAGCAACGCCAAGCCCAGCAGATTTCAACATTTCAATGTCATTGTATTCATCCCCAACAGCAATGACATCTTTTCGGTTAATGTCATATTCTTTTTTGATTCGTTCAATTCCAGAAGATTTGTGAACGCCTTTAGGGAGGAGTTCTAAAATTGGCTCTGGACCTCCCCATGGATTGACCTCAAGAAACTCACCAAAATCATTTCTAAGATTGTCTGTTACAGAAAGTTTCTTTTCAATGTCATTGACTTTGACCAAAATGGAACTAGGTTGAATCGTCAAGTTTTCTTCTGTTAGCAAATTTTCTTTTTGAAAAGTTGTCGCACCGAAAAAGGTAGGTTCAAAGTGCTTAAAATTATCCACAAAGAATTTTTCCTTATTCTCTGCTGAAACAAAGGACAGTTGATAGTCAGATTTTTTTTTGACAATTTCTAGGACAATATCCTTATTGATTTCAGCTTGGTGCTCAGACTTCCATTTTTTGTTCGGAAACGTAACAAGTCCTCCATTGAAATTAACCATGGGTGTGTTCAAGCCAAGTTGTTCATAAAATGGAAGCGCGAGTCGGTAAGGGCGACCCGTAGCAATGACGACGAGATGACCTCGATTTTTTAGTTCATTGAGCGTTTTTGTCGTTCTTGGTGTAATTAAAGATTGAGAAT
>JAITHN010000117.1 GCA_031279745.1 Streptococcaceae bacterium | reverse complement strand
TTTTTTAGCCAGTTATACAAAACATTTGTGGTGAACGGAACAACATCGTATTCATCACAGTTAACGACAACCATTTTTTCTGGAAATATATTGCTACCTATGTCCATGATGATTACGATTGTGTGGGCAATATTTTTTGGGCTATCCCTTTTAGAAAATGTGGGAAACTTCAAACTTCCTAAACTTTTTACTTGGGGAACCTCGGTGTTATTTGTCGGGAATTTCATGGTAATACTTTGGACGTATTTATTTTATAGTTCAAGTTATGCTCAACCTGCAGATTACATTAATGGGGTTCAGGGTAGGTATTTCATTCCCTATCTTGTCAGTTTAGCGGTTCCAGGGATGTTACTCTCCAATCGAATGCGTATTCAAAAGACAGAGGTTTTGTTCGTCATTTTGTTTGTGTTGTCTATTTTGACAACTCCGGTTGTATTACTTGCCATGAATAAAATTTTATTTTAGAAAGGAGCAAACCATGCGGACAGAACTGGCAATCAAAAATTCGATCATTTCCGTTGGTGGTCTAGTGATGCAAATCGTACTGCGCTTTGTTCTTCAAACGTTCTTCATTCTTTATTTAGGCAAACTGGCTCTTGGGGTAAACGGAGTCTTTACCAATCTATTAACGCTCTTTTCCTTGAGCGAATTAGGAATTGGGACAGCCATCGTGTTGGGGATGTACGCGCCTGTGGCACAAGGAAATACCGAAAAAATTGCAAGTTACATGCATCTGTATAAAAAAGCCTATACGATTATAGGCATCGTTATTTTTGTCGTAGGCATCACTTGCCTTCCCTTTCTTCCTTTTTTGATTAAAGGGAAGATGATTGAACATATTTATTGGATTTATCTGTTGTTTTTACTCAACAGTGTCGTAAGTTATTTCTTTACGTACTATCGTATGCTTTTCACCGCATTTCAAAAAGAATATATCAACGTCGTAAATGTCACTTTTTTCACAATTCTTCAAAGTGTTTTACAATGTATAACGTTATACCTCACACGCAGTTTTATTGCGTTTTTATTGATTCAAATCATTTGTACAATTGCTTCTAACGTCGTAATTACCCACAAAGCAAAGACAACTTATCCAGAAATCATCGCTGCCATGCGCACGGCTCCCAAGCTCTTAGCGGAAGAAAAGAACAAACTAAAGAAAAATATCTTTGAGCTTGTTGGTGCCAAAATGGGAGGTGTCGTTCTCAATGGAACGGACATGGTACTGATTTCCGCGGTTATCGGAACGGGAATCGCTGGCGTGTATAGTAACTACGCCCTTATTTTCACCACGATAGCCGCTTTATTCTCGAAAGTCATCTCTGCAACAGCTGGGAACATTGGGAACCTTTCCGTTGAAAGCGACTCTAAAATAGGTTTATCTGTATTTAAAAAATACTATTTTTTGAATTTGATTCTCTGTTTTTTTACGGCGAGTTGTTTATACAATATGATCAATCCGTTTATTCTCCTCTGGATAGGAAAAAAATTTCTTCTTTCAGAAGGAGTTCTTTTGGTGATTGTGTTGAACTTTTTCACGCAACAGTTTAGGACACCCACCCTTGTTTTTATAACTAGTTATGGAACGCTGCGTTTTCAAGGGTTGAAATCAGTAATAGAATCCATTCTAAACTTAGCGCTTTCTCTCCTTTTTTTAGTTGTATTCAAACTCGGTATTGCTGGAGTGCTACTTGGAACAATCGTCACGAATTTACTCGTCAACAGTTGGTTTGATAATCTACAAATTTTTCATAACGGCTTTCAACAACCGGTGAAAGCTTTCTTGTTCAAACAGTACCGAGATATAGGGTTAAGCCTTCTCGTCATCTTCTGTTTCCATCAAGTGTTATTGCAACTCTCCATTTCAAATCCATGGATTCAACTCATAGTGAATGGAAGTGTCACTGTTCTTGTAAATAGTTTATTGGTATTTTTATTATTTAGAAAAAATGAGCATTTCCAGTATTTCTGGAATATGATTCAGACTGAAAATCGTAGGAAAGAGGTATAAGATGAAGATAGCGTTTTTATCCCCAACAGGAAAGTTTACTAATGGTGCAGAAATTTCGATTTTTGAACTGATGAAAGTTTTAAGAAAAAAAGGACATACTATCTATAATCTTACGAGTATACGCAATGCTGAATATAAAGACAAAATGAAAGCTGAAAACATTCATTTTTATACATTAAAATCAGGGTACTTTCTTTGGTGGAAGGAAGCAAGTAGAGCTGTTGGAAGGGTTGTGGATACAAAGGTAGATTCTTATTTTAAACGAAATCAAATAAAAGAAATTGCTCATTTTTTGCTTGAAAACGATATTGAATTGATGATTACGAATACGGTCAATATGCCGTCTGCAGCCATTGCAGCAAAAATGGTTGGTATTCCGCATTATACATTGATTCACGAATATCCCGAGTTAGAGTTTTCCTACTATCGGGAAAAATTTGATTTTGTGGATGAGATGAATGACAAAGTTTTCTGCATTACGGAAACACTTAGAAAACAACTTTTGGCGATGTATCCTGCTTTTACAAAAGAAAAATTTGCAACAATTTATCCCTACGTTGAAATGGATTTCACTCAGAAATTGGCAGACGAAGAAATTACACGAATAGTGGTCGTGGGTGCAGTAGGAGAGCGTAAAAATCAAAAAGAACTCTTCCAGGCAGTTG
>JAITHN010000112.1 GCA_031279745.1 Streptococcaceae bacterium | reverse complement strand
CTGACATCTTTTTATATTGATAATAATTTTCATACACTTCTAGAGGTCTAGCTAAAACAACCCCCTCTTCTTTGAATGGGATCGCCTGAAAAAGAACTAAGTCTAAATCATCTTTCAGCGAACGCTCAACCAATACTTCAATCGTTTCTGGGTCGATAAAATCATCGCTATCAAGGAAGTAGATGTAGTCTCCAGTCGACTCCGCAACTCCGTAATTTCTAGCGGCTGACTGCCCTTGATTTTCTTGATAGAGAATGCGAATGTCGAAATCATCCTCATGCCCTTTCTTAAAGTCTTGCATCACTTGCTGACTTCCGTCCGTGCTTCCATCATCGACCAAAATCAGCTCGATTGCTGTATAGGTTTGGCTTGCCACACTTCCTAGCGTTTCATCCAGAAAATCTTCCACATTATAAACGGGAATAATAATGGATACTTTTGGTAAATCTCTCTCGTTTTCTTTCATATTTTGTAATTCCAACTCCATCTTCTCTTCATTCTTCACCGCAACATCCTGAAAGTATCGGATTTTTCCTTCTAGAAATCCACGCTCATTTTCCTGGATTTCCGCTTTGTTTCTGTCCAAAAATTCCTCTAATAGCTCGACAACTTTTTTCTGAGATTGAATCCGCTTTTGTAGGTGTGAAAGGCTGGTCGTGCTCATAATGGAACCTGGTCTCCACCTTCTCTTGTAGAAAATACCTTCAACCGCCCCAATTCTTTCCGCAGCTCTTAAAACTTTCGGAGTGAATACTTCATCTTCATGATAAATTCCCTCCTCAAAAGAAATAGCGTTTTCCAGAAGTAGGTCTTTTTTCATTACATATAACGGAACGTTTGGCAATACTTTGCCGAGTCCATAATATTCCTCAGTCGAGTAGGCTTGGGTTACATCCATGACTTTATGACGATAGAAATCTTCTTTATAAGGAGACTCCACGCCTTCTTCAACGAACACTTCCCCGTCAAAGAAAATGACTTCTAACTCGTCTTTCATGATTCTTTCGGCAATCTTCTCGAAAAGGTCGCTTTGGACAGCGTCGTCTGAATCTAAGAAATAAACATATTCCCCACTTGCTTCTTTGATCCCACGGTTTCGCACTGCTGACAACCCTTTGTTTTCTTGAAAAATGAACGAGACTTTCAGACGACTTGTCTTTTGAAAATCTTCAATCAGCTTCCAAGATAAATCAGAACTACCGTCATCTATCAAAACGAGCTCTATATTTTTATACGTTTGATTTTCGATGCTCAACAGCGCTTCTTGAAGAAAGTCTTCCACATTGTAAATGGGAATAACTACACTGAAAAAAGGTTGGTCTATTCTCATTCTGTAAGTCCTCCTGTATTCGATAGGAAAAGTTTCGACCAGAAGTCCGTCTTTTTCACAATCCCCTCTGAAAGAAACACCTTCATTTCAATCTTCTCCTCAAGCTGTTCAAATGAAAGCACTTCTCCGCTTTTATTCGGAATGTACACCACACCCTCAATTGCAGTTAGTCTGGCCCTTCTCTTTCTTAGAACGACCATTCTTCCTTTTGAAAGGAACAAAAAGTTTTTTATTTCATCTTCTGTTAATAGAGTTTCCCCTTCGATAAAGATATAGCGTTTTTTCCCATCACCCATCAATGAATTCCACTTTCGGTTTACCGAATAAGCGGAAGAATCGTTTTTGAAACAGAGTTGCAACTTGTTTAACTCTGCAGCAGGGTATCCTTCATTTTCAATGCTGTTTTTAAAAACAAGCTCTTCCCTTAGCAGTTCACCGGGCATATAGGAGAGTTGTTGTAACTGTTCAATACTGAGTGTATAGTCAAGCTTTTCTTGAACCCCATCTGAAATTGAATGATTCGTGATCAAAACAATGCGTTCATCCCTTTTCTTTTTCCGCATTTTTCCTCCTTGCAACTTCCATCTGTACATGTATATTCATTTCATTATAATGTATGTTTCTTTTTTTTTAAAATAGTTGGCATATTAGCGAAAATTATAACACGAATTGGAAAAACAAAAAACATTATGATGAAAATTCAATGAAAACTTATGCCATTTTTTACATTTATTTGCCAACAAATGCGAATCACAAGAAACGGCGTCCACACTCCCCAAACGCAATCCACCAAGCCCACCTCGTATAGAAGGCACAAAAAAAGTCCTGTAAACGAATTGTTTACAGGACAAGTCATTATTTACTCAATGAATCGATAAATTCTAATCCTTTTTCACCGTTCATCAGTCCGAAAGTTTGCATCGGAACAACTGCCACAGTTTTATTTGGATATTTTTCTTTTACTTCGTTCTCAACATAACGAGTTTGAGGGCCAATCAAGATAACATCCGCTTTTTCAGCTTCATCAGCTAGTACTGAGATTGAAAACGCTTTGACATCAAGATCGCGTCCTTTTGCATCTACCGCTTTTTGTACGTTTTGCGCCCATAAGGATGTTGAAGCTCCAGCTGAACAGAAAATACGAACATCTAAATGGCCTTCTGTACTTGCTGCCGCTGTTTCCGTTGCAGTTTCAGCTGGTGTTTCAACAACAGCTTTAACTTCTTCAACTTTTACTTCTTCTTTAACTTTTTTCTTTCCAAAACCAAATAATCCCATTTGTTTGATTCCTTTCGAGTATTTTTTTAGTCCACAAATGAAATTGTAAACCTTTTCTTTTTGATTATATCAAACTCTTTCTAAAAGTAAACCGTTATTTTTTGTTCGCTTATTTAACTCTCATCTGGTTGCGATGGGTGAACTTTGCTTCTACACGGTAAATTCGCTGTCCTTTATTTGAAAACTTTTCCTCGTATTCCGTCATGACATTTCCTTCATAGTTTGAAGTGTGCAAATCAAGCCACACTTGATTGATTTGCATTCCGTATTTAGAAAAGCTCGCGAGAGAGTATTCAAACAACCCTTGATTGTCCGTCTTAAAGTGAAGTTCCCCAGTAGGACGTAAAATTTTCTCAAACGTTTTGAGGAAACTCTCATAAGTGAGTCGTCGCTTCTCGTGTTTTGACTTCGGCCATGGATCAGAGAAGTTGAGATAGATTAAATCCACTTCACCGTCTTCAAAATAATTCGTTAGATCACTGCCATCCACTCTCAACAATTGGACATTTTCTATATTTGTATCCACCACTCTATCTAATGCATAGCTGATGACGGAGAGTTGAATATCGATTCCAATGTAATTAATTTCTGGATGTGCTTTCGCCATTTCCGTGATAAAACGACCTTTACCACTTCCTACTTCTATATGAATGGGGTGGTTATTTTTAAAGCGTTCATGCCATTTCCCGCGCCAAGCATCTGGCTCTAACACTACCCATTCAGGATTTGACTCTATATATTCTTCTGCGCCTTTTCGTTTACGGACTCGCATTTTACTTCTTAACGCCCTCTTTCTGTCTAATAACAAAAGCGTGTTGTGGTTTCTTTCCCACAACTTTTGTTTGGTTTGATTTGTTCTTATTGCCTTTTACAGGACTGCTTGCAGAGTTGTGTGAAGATTTCTTCTTTTTCACTTCATAAACTTTTTCATCCACAAATGCTTGCTGCTTCTTGTTGCGATGATTGTTCTGCCATTTCTTTCGTGGTTTCGCCTTCTGTTTCGGTTTATTTTCTTCTGCCCACTCTTTTGGCAGTTCTCTCACACCACCCACTTGTTCCAAAACAAAGTACGCACATCCGAAATTACAATACTCATTCAAATAGTCTTGAAGCGTATCGATTTTTTGATGTCGCTCTCCTTTTTTGGTTTCTGTGTCAAAGAATCCCTTCAAACGAAGCTGTTCGAATCCCCAGTCACCAACAATATAATCATAACGTTGTAAGATGTCCGAATATCTCTCCGCAATCTTTTCGGCATCAAAGCCCTCTCGATGATTGGTCACTAAGCGAAAATCACGCTCTCCGATCTTTACGATGTCCCCTTCCACGCTGACAACTGCGTTCTCCCAGAGCTTTTTCCTTGGCTCTTCATCATCTCTTTGTCGATTCTTTTTTCTATCGTTCTGTTTCATAACTCTCCTTTATGCTTTGACATTATACCTCAAGTTCTTGAATTGGAAAAGTAGCGGTTAAATACTCTTGAAAGACGGTTCGAAGAAAATCCGGGAAAAGAAACTCCGTTTTTCCAGCTAATTCTATCGTTGGAAAAAAAGGAATAAAGAAATAATGATCCAATGTTACAATCTTGTATGTTTCTCCTTCATCAACCAATTTGCCGTTAAAGTAAACTTCTCTCGTCAACTTGTTAAAATGAATCCCTGCATAGATGATTTCTCCAAAGATTTTCCCACGGAATCCCATCCCTTTTATCGGAAACGCTCTTAAAAATTGACGGTTTTTTTCCATCTCTAAGACCAGACGCAAGAGATCATTTCCCTTCAATTCAACTTTTATCAAATGCATGGGATGGGGTAATAATTGGTGCAAGTCTAGTGCCGTGACAATCGGAGACTCCAAATCTTTTAAAAACAGCCCCATATTCAGCATGCCAGCTTGTACATTTGCTTTTTGGCACATGGCGCGTAAGCAATTGGTCGTAATGCACGTCTCTCCACTACTGTTTCTATTCATCTCGTGAGGGAGTTGGGCGACTTTTATTTGCTCTAGTAGCCGTTCTCCTAAATCAAAGTAATGCTGAATTTCGAACTGATCATCCGGCAATTGAGGTAAATTTTCAGTTTTAATCGTTTTGGCGTCTTTTGATAGGATACTTCCTTTTTCAAGGAGGACTTCTATCTCGCCCGTATATTCGCCGTACTTCCCAGCCGCAGCGATAAGCACGCCATTTACCACTTCTCCATCTCGGAGTAGATGATGCGTGTGCGAGCCTATGATGACATCCAATTCTGGATAGTGATTTGCCATAGAACGATCACTAAGAATCCCTAGATGACTAAGTAAAACCAAAACATCAACTCTTTTTCTAAGAGAGGCGATGGCAGGACCCATGATTGCCTTCGGATATAATATTTCCCATCCAGTCGGTTCATAGGTGAGTGGGTAGGGCGCAGTATAACCTAAAAATCCAACTCTAGTGCCTTCTTTAGTCGTTAGGATGACCTCTTTTTTTGCCCAGGTTGGAATTTCCTCGGTTGCTGGATCTATGAGGTTCCCTAAAACTACCTCAAAATCCGCCGTCTCATAGAGCGAATCGAGTGCAACCTTTGAATTTCCGATTCCTTCGTTATTCCCAATCGTGACAACATCGAATCCCACTTCATTCATTAACTCTATGCCGTTTTTCCCCTCTGTGACTTCCGTCCATGGGTGAATCCGGTCACAAAAATCACCTAAATCAACGGTAAAAACTTCGCAATCCGTCCTGTTTTTCGTATGACTTAATTTTCTTCGAATCTTCGGCCAATTTTCCAGATGTGAATGAATGTCATTGGTGTGTTGAATTAAAAGTTTTTCCATTTCTTGCCCTCTTGTGTTTGTTGCAACTTTGCTTCTTAGACGAATGTGACTTCCAGAAGGTAAGCAGACCTCTACTCCCATTTTCTCAAAAAAGTTTGAAGATTGCACGCTTGACTCTTTCATGTGGGTACGCCAGACCAGAACGCTTAGTCCCTGCGCCGCTGTCAAAACAAAAAACGAATGCAGGGGAGTAAGCCTCCCGCATTCGTTATTTACAGTGTATCAATTTGCACG
>JAITHN010000034.1 GCA_031279745.1 Streptococcaceae bacterium | reverse complement strand
CCTCAGCAGCATTTTTTATCGCAACTTGCTCGGGATCGTTGCATTCTGCCACCATCGATGCCCCGAAACTCATGTTCAATACATCAGCTCCAAGTTTTACCGAGTCTTCGATCGCATCTATGACGGTGGTCATATCATCCAAACCTTTAGAATGATTTCCGAATACTTTCATATCAAGAAGCTGTGCCTCTGGCGCTACTCCTACTACGGAATCATGGTTATCAGGATTCACTCCATTTGCAGCAATAATTCCTGCAACGTGTTGCCCATGGTGATCATAAGCAGTATCCAAATAGACGTTGTCTCGATCTGCATAGTTATAAGCAAAAGGAACTTTTTCATTCAGGAATTCTCCGCGGTGAATCCCTTCTTCTGTTTCACTTCCGTGAATGACCGTTTCAACAAAGTTTTTGTCAATTTTTTTCGATACTCCTTCACTTATTCGGAGATCTTTATGTCTGATATCTATACCAGAATCAAGAACAGCGACAACCATATTCTCTCCTCTGACTGCAGCATGCGTCCCCGTTTCTTGCCACGCTCCTCCAATATCAGAAAGGTCATTGGCGTTAGTGTCAGAAAGAGTGAAGACTTTGTCCACACTTACACTTTCAACTTCTGGTAATTGCTCTATTTTTTGAATTTCATCTAAACTTGCAGTAGTCGTAAATCCATTTACGAGATATCCAAAGCTTGCTTTGATTTTTCTGTTTTTATTGAGCTTTAATACCCTTTCTTTCACTGCCGTTTGATGCCCGACAACCTTATCCTCTTCTTCTTTTATTCTCGAGAGATGCTGGCGTTGTGTTTTCGGACGACCTACTTTTTTTATGGCAGCCTGTTCTTTCAACTGCACAAAAATATTGACAGGTGTCGTACGAAGTGCCAATTGGCTAATCGTCTTCTTCCCAGAAGTTTGAAGCTGCGCTTTTGCCCGCTCTTCGTCCTCTTTTTTGACTCTCGCTTCATCTGATTTCTTTTTTTCCTTTTGCAACGCATCTACCGACGAAAGGTCATTTCCAGTTGATGAGCTTTTCGGCGCCACATGCTCATTTGCACGGACGGATTCAATAGCTGTAAACGTATTCGGCAAAACCGATCCTAAGAGAATGCTTGCGAATAAAAACTTTACGTATACTTTGTTCATCGTTCTCCTCCAAAATTTAAAATTTCCTTATTCTAGCATTTCTTTTTCGGTTAAATTAGAACAAAGTGTGAAAATAAAAAGATTTTTCTTCCCTGCTTATACTTTCTACATCCTATTAAAAAAAACTTTCTCTTCTTGAGTAATGTATTCGTTTTCATTTTATTTTTGCAGGATTTCCTTATCACAACATACAGAATTTTAATCGCAAATGCATCCCGTCATTATTATGACGCCGGCACGACAAAAAACAGGATAGATTCCCTATCCTGCTTTGCCTTATGTTTAGACAATGAAACGTCAGCCTTAAATATCCACTTTAATCTCTTAGATATAAATCTCTCGTGAACACTTTTTCCGAAACATCTGTTAATTCTTCTTCATACCGGTTCGTTAAAATGATATCTGAAAGATTTTTAAAATCATCCAAGCTCTTCACGACTTTTGTCTTGTGGAACTCTTGATCCTTAAGTGTTGGTTCATAGATAATGACCGTGATCCCTTCAGCTTTCAAATAACGGATGACATCTTGAATCGCAGAATAGCGGAAATTATCACTCTGTGCTTTCATCGTCAGACGATGAATCCCAACAACTTGTGGCTCTTTTTTGATAATTTCATCTGCGATAAATTTCTTACGTGTATTATTACTTTCAATGATTGCAGAAATAAGATTTTCTGGAATATCATCATAATTTGCACGAAGTTGCTTTGTATCTTTTGGAAGACAGTATCCCCCGTACCCAAAGGATGGATTGTTATAAAAGTCCCCGATACGTGGATCTAATCCGATTCCATCAATAATTTGCTTGGCATTGAGTCCGTGATACATTGCATACGAATCCAATTCATTGAAATAAGCAACGCGTAGCGCTAAATAAGTATTTGCAAAAAGCTTAATACTTTCAGCTTCTGTATCATGCACGAAGAGGAGAGGAATATCTGTTTTATGTGCCCCTTTGATAAGCATTTCTGCAAATTTTTCTGCTCGTTCACTGACTTCTCCTACCACAATTCTTGATGGATAAAGGTTATCATACAGTGCTTTTCCTTCTCTCAAAAATTCTGGAGAGAAGAAAATGTTTTCCGTCTGAAACTTCGCTTTTATCTCTCTAACATAGCCTACTGGTATCGTTGATTTGATGACAAAGAGCGCATCCTTTTTCACTGCCAACGCTCTTTCAATCACGTCTTCCACAGTCGAAGTATCAAAATTCCCTTGCTCATCATTGTAATCCGTAGGTGTGGCAATAATTAAATACTCTCCGTGAAGAACTGCTTTTTCAAAATCACTTGTATACTCAACTTTTGCTTTCTTGTTTTCGATGAAATCTATGATTTCACTGTCTTCAAGTGTTGCATGTCCCTCTTGAAGGGATTTTATCTTCTCTTCAACAATGTCATATGCAACAACATCTTCGTTTTGCCCGAACAACAGCGCATTTGCTAAACCAACATAACCTAGACCGAATACTGAAACTTTTGTCATCTGCACACTCCTCCTAGAGAACACTCTCGATATACGCAACCAACTGACCAATCGTTGCTATTCCTTCTGCTGCATCATCCGTTACTTCAGCCTCAAAATTATCTTCTAAATCGATAATAAATTCCATAATTGAGATTGAATCCGCATGCAAATCATTTACAAAGTCCGTCTCGTTTTTCACCTGCTCTTTTTCAATAGAAAAGTGAGTTGCGACAAGACTTGCTACTTTATCAAAAATTTCTTGCTTCGTCATTTTTCCTCAGCCTCCTGTTCAAAATGCTCAACCAACTTGGAAACCACTTGTGTCTCCAACATGGTATGAATCTGTTTAATCGTGTAATAGACCGCCTCAGGTCCGGTGGCACCGTGCGTTTTCACCACAGGTGCTTTCAAACCAAATAACACGGCGCCGCCTGCTTTTGAATAATCCAGTACATCCGCCATCTTCTTCAAATCTTGTTTGACGAGGAGTGCGCCAACTTTTCCTTTTACACTTGCGTTAGTCAAAGTATCCTTCATGAGCTTCATCAAGTTTGTCGCCGTTCCTTCAATCGTTTTCAAAACAGCATTTCCTGTAAACCCATCTGTTACAACTACATCAGCAGCACCATTTAGCAGTTCTCTCGCCTCAACATTTCCAATAAAGTTAATGGAAGGTTCCTGACTCAAAAGTTCAAATGCTTTTTTGGTTACCAAACTTCCTTTTGATTCTTCAGTCCCATTATTGAGTAAGCCTACTGTTGGATTTTCAATCATCCGAACATTTTTCGCGTAGAAACTTCCCAAAACAGCATATTGAAGGATATGTTCCGGTTCATTTTCTGCATTTGCGCCAAGGTCCAACATGTCAAAACCACTCATCTCCGCATTGTTGACTACCGGAAGTGTCGTCATAAGCCCGGGTCTTGAAATCTGTTTGATTCTCCCAACAATAAATAGTCCGCTCGCTAAGAGTGCGCCTGTATTCCCTGCAGAAAACATAGCATCTGCAACCCCCTCTTTAACGGCATGTGCTGCAAGAACCATACTCGCTTGTTTTTTCTTGCGAATGGCTTTGACTGGTTCATCATCACTGTTGATCTTCTCCGTTGTATGAATAATGCGAATATTCGTTTCATCTTGGAGATGTTCTTTGATTTTTCCTTCATCACCGTAAAGTAAAAATTCAATCTCGGGGAACTCTTTCTTAGCTAAGTTAATTCCTTCAACAATCGCCTTTGGGGCAAAATCACCACCCATAGCATCAACTGCA
>JAITHN010000023.1 GCA_031279745.1 Streptococcaceae bacterium | reverse complement strand
AATGAAAACGGGGACGTGCTCCCTGGAGTGGACAACCCCATTCTTTCGCAAATCCCCATTTTGCCGGAGGATATAGAAATTGTGAATGAAAACATCTTCCAGCTTCCGAGTCCACATATCACGCCAAAACACATGCTCATTCTTCAAAAACGGATTTACCAAGCGGTTCAAGAAGGGGTCTACAAAGGGATTGTGATTACTCATGGAACGGACACGCTTGAAGAGACCGCCTACTTCCTTGATATTTCTGTTACTGCAAGAATTCCCATTGTCATCACTGGAGCGATGCGGAGTAGTAATGAAGTGGGAAGCGATGGCTTGTATAATTTTTCAAATGCGATTCGCGTTGCAGCAGCTGAAGCTGCCGTCAATAAAGGGGTGCTTGTTGTTATGAATGATGAAATTCATACCGCGCGCTATGTAACCAAAACGCATACGACAAATGTGGCAACTTTCCGAACGCCTACACATGGGCCGATTGGGGTCACAACCAAACATGAGATTCGTTTTTTCCACCAACTGAACGATTATGTAAAACACCACGTTGAGTCGCTTGACGGTTCCATACCTATAGTCAAAGCCTATGCAGGAATGACAGGTGAAATTTTTGACTACCTTCTTCAAAAGGAAATTTCTGGATTGGTGATTGAAGGTTTGGGTGCAGGGAATTTGCCGCCTGAGGCAAGCATTGGCCTCGACCGCATACTAGAGGCTGGCATCCCATGTGTCCTCGTCTCCCGCTGCTTCAACGGAATTGCTGAACCGGTATACGCTTACGAGGGTGGCGGGGTCCAGCTAGAGCAAAAAGGGGTCATTTTCGCTAACGGAATCAACTCCCAAAAAGCCAGGCTAAAACTCCTCGTAGGATTAAATGCCAACTTGGAGAGTGAAGCCCTCACCAGATTTTTCCATGATGCCTGATTTTTAGCAAGGCGGCAATGAGGGTCCTACATATGTTTGGTTTGGTTGCCATGATGTTTCTCTGCAGCGTTTGTAGTCCCTTGCCAAAAAACCGTATGTATCTAACGGATACATACGGCTTTTTTTATCAGATTGCCGCTAACTAAGTTCCAGAGTTGTAACCTATGCTGCAAACAGTTGATTGTCCCGCTTTTTTTGACGCTTTCATACTCATTTTGAGTCTACTGCATAAACCTGCTGCATGACTCGGACACGTTCATGTTTAGGTAAATACACAAAAACAGACAAGCCCTTTCGGACTCGCCTGTGTGCATCAATCGTAGAGCAGTGGTTTTCTAACCCTCCATTGATTTTTTGCTAGAATCAATCGTCAATTCAGGTGTTGTTTCTTCCTTTGGAAGAGAGTCATGGAAAGAATCAGACAACTCTTCTAAAGTTAATTCGATGTTTTCTGGAATCGTTTCGGAAGTATCAGTTGCTTCAAGCACACTTTGCTTGGTTTGTTGTAATTTTCCAAGAGAATCTTCAAATTTACCTGACGTCTTTGAATCGATGAAACGAAGGGCTTCATCTTTCTTGTCTTGTGCATAGGAAAAAGCTTGCTCTCTCTTCGCCTTGGCAACGGCAATTGGATCTTCACTCTCTTTAAGCTCTTCAAATTGTTTTTTTAGATCTTCACGAATCTCTTTTCCTGGTTTTGGAGAGAGAAGTAATGCTGCTCCTGCAGCCACAACTGCACCTAAAAAGGCTCCACTTAAAAATCCTGATTTTTTACTCATAGTTTCTCCTAACCTTTTTCTTTTCGTTTTTTAACAACTTTTCCTGCCGCAGTTAAAATGGTTTTCGCCGTAGCGACTTTTCCAGATTTTTGACCTGCGGAAGACACTTTTCCAATCATATTCCGGCTTTGAGTGTTTAAGTCACTAATGCTGACGGATAAATCACTCACTGCTGTAAAGAGTGGATCGATGGTTGCGACTTTCCCGTTTACATCTTCGATTAAAACGTTACTCTTTGTAAGTAAACCTTCAACTTCGTGAAGGAGAATATCGACATCCTTCTTTAAAACGGTAATCGTTGAGGTGGTTTCATCAATCGTAATGTTGACCTTGTCCACAGTTTTCATCACCTTCATTAAAAGAAGAATCAAAACAATGACCAATAATGCGAAAGATCCTGCAGCAATCAATGCTGCAATCGTTGTTCCTGACATAGTGCACGCTCCTTTTTCTTTTTTAATAGTATACCATTTAGGGAGTGGGGATGGGGATTTTATGTATGCTTCATCAGCTAGGTGGCGTCAAACGCCTAGCCTGTTACAATCCTGAACTGAAATAAAAAACCCCCTAGCATTTGCTAGGAGGTAAGGTTAAAAAATAAAATTATTTAACCGCATCTTTTAAAGCTTTACCAGGTTTGAATGCTGGGATTTTAGAAGCTTTAATTTCGATTTCTTCACCAGTTTGTGGGTTGCGTCCTTTACGAGCAGCACGGTCACGAACTTCGAAGTTACCGAATCCGATTAATTGTACTTTTTCCCCTTTTGCAAGTGAATCTTGAATTGTAGCGAAAACTGTGTCAACTGCAACAGTTGCAGCTTTTTTAGTACTACCTGTAGCTTCAGCTACTTTTTCAATGATTTCTGCTTTGTTTGCCAATGGTTTTCACCTCCTGTTTTTTTGTGAGTATTCAACTCCATGCGTTAAGTGGTCTAACGCCATAATGATTCCTAAATACTTTTTAAGATTATCATTAAATCCTTACTATAACAAGGAAAAACACCGTTTTAGAAATATTTATATTTTTTTGTCTATATTCATTGAATCCCTACAAAAATTCTGATATAATGCTGAATTTCCTTGATTTAATCGTCTTGTAAGCGTTCGCTAGTATTCAAGCAATTCTCCTCTGCCAAAAAACATGCCTCCGTTTCTCTCAGCCAAAATTAGGACTGAAGAGATGGAGGCATGAACCATTATTGAGTCTTGGAAATTCTCTTATTTTCTTCTTCTCGCAATTAAGTGAATAGGCGTTCCCTCGAATACAAACGCTTTACGTATTTGATTCTCTAGAAATCTTGCATAAGAAAAATGCATGAGTTCTTCTTCATTGACAAAAATGACAAATGTTGGTGGTTTGACAGCCACTTGGGTTGCATAATAAATCTTCAACCGCTTTCCTTTATCCGTTGGCGTTGGATTCATCATTACAGCATCCATAATCACATCATTTAGGACACTTGAAGAAATGCGTAAGTTTTGAGAGGCACTCACCTCTTTAATCATTTCTGGAAGTTTATTCAACCTTTGCTTGGTCAATGCGGAGACAAAAACAATCGGTGCATAGCTTAAATATTGGAATTCTTCACGAATTTCTTCTTCAAATTTGTGAAGGGTATTCGTTTCTTTTTCAATGGCATCCCATTTGTTGACAACGATCACCATTCCTTTTCCTGCTTCATGAGCAAATCCAGCAATCCGTTTGTCGTATTCACGAATCCCTTCTTCTGCGTTAAGGACCATCAAGACGACGTCGCTTCTGTCGATGGCACGCATGGCACGCATGACAGAATATTTTTCAGTGGTTTCATAGACTTTTCCACGTTTTCGCATTCCTGCGGTATCGATCATTTGAAACTCTTGCCCATCCGAGTCCGTAAAGTACGTATCAATGGCATCTCTCGTCGTTCCCGCAATGTTGGAGACAATGACACGTTCTTCACCAAGAATCGCATTGATGAGAGAAGATTTCCCTACATTTGGGCGACCAATCAGACTGAATTTAATCAAGTCTGGATTTTCTTCCTCCTCATTTTCAGGAAAATGCTTCACGACTTCATCCAAAACATCTCCTAGGCCAATCCCGTGGCTTCCAGAAACGGGAATCGGGTCACCAAGCCCTAGAGAATAAAACTCAAAGACATCATTTCTCATCTCGGGGTTGTCGACTTTATTTACTGCCAGTACAACAGGCTTCTTGGACTTATAAAGGAGTTTTGCGACATATTCATCTGCATCTGTAATGCCTTCCCGTCCGCTGACGATGAGAACAATGACATCGGCTTCATCCATCGCAATTTGCGCTTGCTCTTTTATTTGCGCCATAAACGGCTCATCTGCCATTTCAATTCCACCTGTATCAATCAAATGAAATTCTCTACCCAACCATTCGCTTGTTGCATAGATTCTATCTCTTGTCACCCCAGGTGTATCTTCTACGATTGATATACGTTCTCCTGCGATACGATTAAACAATGTTGATTTTCCAACGTTTGGACGACCTACAATCGCAAGTGTTGGCTTACTCATAACTCTACCCCCATTCGTTTCTACACCATACCATAAAAGCGATGAATTGTCGCTATACTTTGCCCTCCGTAAAAAAAGCATAGGTTTCTTCGACATTTTTTTGCCCTGGGGCAAGCGCCCCTTTTACTCCGGCGAAGATGCCTAAGCTCCCATATTTTTCAGGGTTCATTCTCGTATCCAAGCCTTTCTCCCCCATTGCTATAAAAATATGAGGGGTCGTGGCATACTGCTGACCTTTTTCTTGAAGAAGACGAAGAACAGATTCATTCTCTGCAAGGATAGCAATCTTGTAGACATCCGCCTTCTTCTTGAATAGGGTGTCAATTTTCATCTGTCGGACGGACTCAGGAAGGTCTGTTTCAAATTCATGACAGCTGAGAAGGATTTTCTTGCCTTTTTGAGTTGCAAGGCGTCTTAGGCGCCTCAAGCTCTCCTCGGGAAGTGTTGCTTCAACATCAATCATGTCAAAGTAGTCAAGCGAGTCGGCTAGCAAGGTTTCCACTTCAAGCGGTGTAAGATTTCCAAAGCCTCCTTCTCTGGTTGACCTATAAGTAAAAAGAATGGGTTTCATTTGTTTTGAGAGGTGTTTGAATACCTTTCTCGGATGGTTTAATTTATCCGCGCGAAACTCAATCCAGTCGGCATGTGAGGCATTTGCATCAACCATCAGTGAATCGATTTCACCAGCATTTTGAGGGAGAATGCTCCCAAAAATTAAAGGTCTGTTCAACGGATTACCTCGATAAAGAAAACTTTTAGATAATTACTTTCTTTCATATTGCGTGCCGTTTTGAAATCTGTTGGAAGAGATTCAAAATGTTTGATTTTAAACTGAACTTGCTTTTTAAGAAGTGCCGCTTCAATGATTTCTTGAAATTTTTCTTTTGACAAATTGGCTGCATTCGTTGAAGCAAGGAGAGTTCCACCCTCTTGATTTAAAATATCTACGGATTGTTGAACGAGCTCTCCATAGTTTTTGGCAACGGTGAATGTTTTTTTGCCGTTTCTTGCAAAACTTGGCGGATCTAGCACGATAACGTCATACGTGAGCTTTTGCTTTTTTGCATAATCGAAATAACGAAAGACGTCCATCACATAAATATTCTGTGTTTCAAAAGCAATATCATTTGCCATAAAATTGGCACGCGTGAGAGAGAGAGAGCGTTTGGCTAAGTCAACGCTTGTCGTGATTTCAGCTCCCCCCACGGCTGAAGCAACCGAAAATGCTCCCGTGTAACTAAAGAGATTGAGAACGCTTTTTTTTCGGGCAAGGCCTTGCATGAGTTTTTGCCGAACCATTCTCTGATCTAGAAAAATCCCAGACATCCATCCTTCATCCAAATTAATCTCATATGAAACACCGTTTTCTTTGATGCACTCTGGAAAGTGTCCTTCTCCAAAGAGAGGCTCGCTCAATGTTTCAGTGCCTTCAAAACGGTTTTTTCCGTACGCTGCTTGTACAAATGGGAAGACCTCACGAATTGCTTTTAGAATCTTCTCTTTTTGAAGGTAGGTAAATTTGTTGTACCACTGAATGAGTACGTTTTGATTATACAAGTCAATCGTCAAGCCACCAAAGCCATCCCCTTCACCGTTAAACAGACGAAAAGCACTCGTTTCAGCCATAGTTTCAAAAAATGAGGAGCGCGACGCTTTTGCCATTTTAAAGAGATGGATATAGGAATCTATTTCTAAATCAGTAAGCGTTCCATCCACAATCCATCCAATTCCTTTGTTTTGCTTGGAGAGATAAAGAAGACTTCCTCCCTCTGTTCTGTATAGTTCATCCAAGAGTGTATCCTTATAATGGAGCACATCTTCCTTGGTTAAAAGAGGAATCCCTAATCTTTCTTTTCTTCTTCCGCTATTGCTTAGTTTTAGTTCTTTCATGGTTCACCTCATGCCAATTTTACCATTTGTTAAATTTTGTTCAAAGAAATAAGAGTTTTGTAGATAACATTGACCCTTCTCGCTTTTTCCGATAAAATTTTACATATGTTTAGAGTATTTTAGAAGGGGAGAAACAATTGAAAAATAAATTACTGAAGGTGGCTTCGCACGTTCAATCAAGAATTGGTTTTTTTGCTCTCCTCGTGCTTCTGCTATGGATAAAAACGATTTTTGCTTATCTCAATGACTTTCATTTGATTTTAGAAAACGGCATGCAAATCTTCCTTCTTCTATTAAATCCTTTTCCAACAGCAATATTCCTTCTAGGA
>JAITHN010000015.1 GCA_031279745.1 Streptococcaceae bacterium | reverse complement strand
AATGCGGAGCTTCCGCAGACGTGCGAAAACCCAGCAGTACAAGCATCCGCGAAAAGTGCACATCTTCCATAAAGTTTGTGGGGGTGTTGCACAAAATGCGGAGCTTCCGCAGACGTGCGAAAACCCAGCAGTACAAGCATCCGCGAAAGTTGCAATCTTGCCACAAGTCTTGTGGTGATTCTGCACAAAATGCGGAGCTACCGCAGAAAGCGAGAAAACCTAGCTGTATAAGCAACCGCGAAAGTTGCAATCTTGCCACAAGTCTTGTGGTGATTATGCACAAAATGCGGGACGCCAGCGAAAAATACACGACTTCCTCAAAAACTTGTGATAAAACTTACAGAAATTGCGGTGGAGCAACTGGGTTGAAAAAAGTGGGAGAAGCGGAAGAAAAAGGCGATTGCAAATCGTGTGTTTTCACGTATTGTCAAATCGTGCTTAAATGAGTTGTGCGAGTTATTCAACTCATTTTGCTTGTTGGTATTTGCACTTACATAGTAAATGAGTTGTCTTCAAAAATAGCATGAAATTTTACTATTCCAGCAGATTGAGTATAAAGCTGAGAAAAAGCGGACACTACAAAGTGTGTCCGCTGTTGCTTATCAAATCTTTGAACTTCGAAATTTAGTAGAATCTGATATCAGGGCTGCCATGCGCTTGACCGGATAGGGTGAAGGTGTTAACCACACGTTCAGGAACAGGGCTGCCATGCGCTTGACCGGATAGGGTGAAGGTGTTAACCACACGTTCAGGAGCAGGGGTGCCATGCGCTTGACTGGATAGGCTGAAGATGTTAACCACAAGTTCAAAAACAGTGGCGCCCATGCACTTGACCAGATAGGCTGAAGGTGTTGACCACGCGTTCAGGAACAGGGCTGCCATGCGCTTGACCGGATAGGGTGAAGGTGTTAACCACACGTTCAGGAACAGGGGTGCCCATGCACTTGACCGGATAGGCTGAAGGTGTTGACCACGCGTTTAGGAGCGGGGTTGCCCGGCGCGCTTGACTAGATTCCCGCTATGATTTCCCTGGAAGAGAGTCACCATGGCGCCCGTGCGCGCTTGACTAGATTCCCACTATGATTTCCCTGGAAGAGAGTCACCATGGAGCCCGTGCGCTTGACCAGATCCTAACTTCTGTTGATTATTCAGTAATTTCCTTGCCAAAATCAACGGGTTTATCATAGCTTCCTGGAGAGTCTTGGTAAATATCCCCTCGGATAATGACAGCCATTCCTTGGAAAGTGTTTTCCCATACTTTTGGCATGATGTGAGGTGGGTGATTGATACAACCGTTTGATCCAAGTAAAGTTTTCCAAGCATCGATATCTTGGAAGCCGAGTTCTTTGTTGTTTGAATCATGCATTCCGATTCCGGTGTAATAGGGTCCGTTAGTCCCCCTAGAGAGCAAAGGCTCCCAATAACTGACGGGGACATCGTATTTTTTCCCATCCAATCCTTGACCCTTCAAATGGGCATTTCTGTCTTTATAGCCAATGGTGAGAAACCCTGGAGTTGTGGCGGTTCCTTTGTTATTTCGACCTGAGATAATTCGGGTTGATAGAACTTGTTTATTATCGTGGTATATGTATTCCATCTGTTTGTGTAAGTCGATATAAACAAAATCTTTGACATCACGAGGGTTTGCTTCTTTATTCCCATCGATTTTCAAGGTGAGCTCAATATTTTTTTTCTCGCTTTTCATTGCGTTTACAATTTGTTTCTGCCCATCAGGATAATTGATATCCCAGCCGTATGCTCCATTATTTTTATATTCATACGTTTTCTTCGTCTTGGGGTTTGTCCAATGGACGGATTGTTTCAAAGTTGAGTACTTGTCGTTCAATGGGCCTGCAACCCAGTTGTATACGAGTTTATCAATGATTTCCCCTTTCGCATCTATGAATTTTGCTAAAGTATTTTTTGGAATGACCATGGTTTGGCCATTAATTTTGAGGGTGATTTCTTTATCAACTTCAGCGTTCGCTTTTTTTAATTCTGCGAGAAGTGTTGGATCCTTTTCAGATACACTTACGGGAATGTAAAAATCTTTAGCATAAAATGTTTGGGTGGACCAGTTGCTTTCTATTGATTTTTCTAGCTTTTCCCTATCCACGACAGTGGATTTGACTTCTGGAACAATCGTAAAGGCTTCATCCTGTACAAACTTGAGATAGGCGTTCTTCCCTTTTTCTTCTGAAAATGGAAGTTTTTTGACTCTAGAAGTGAGAACAGATTGGAAATGAGGGTTTGTGGGAAGTTTCATTTTGCCTGAGGACAAACATTTTTGAAGAATTTCTTTTGACAAATCAAATCTTGGGGGTGTTTGGATCGTGTAAGTTTTCCCAGCATTTAGGATGGTCACTTTTCTCTCTTTGTTGATTTTAGCAAGTTTGTCATAAGCATCATCCAAATTCAGAAGAGAAATATTTTGTCCCTCTATTGTTTCTCCATAAGCAAAATGACTCATTCTGAAAAATTGATAGCCTATGCCTGAAATGGAGACTAGTCCAAACAGAAAGGCGAATGTAATAAGGAGACGTTTTATAAAAGTTGCGTTTTTTTTCACCAATTTTCCTCCGCTTTTTTTTATAATTATAACAAAAATGAACTTCATGTGATCAATAACTTTTTTAGTTTATCAAAAATGAAAAAGAAATTGTACACATTTTCGTCGCTTTAGAAAAAATTGAAGAAATCAGTTGCCATACTGAAGTCTCAGAGTTTTCTGATTTTAAAACCTCGAAGTGTGTGCGTAGAAACTCTCTACCACAAAAGTTACTGAGGGTACTCATGTTGTAACTTTTGGTACGGTTGTCGCATTTTTTACTGGCTGAATATGAATTTTGTTGAAGATGTGTAACTAATGCTATAGGCGTGGCATTTGTTACTGGTTTTGTATGAATTTTGTGGAACATGTGTAACTTTTGCTACAACGTCGCATTTTTTACAATGTCTGCATGACAATTGTGCAGAGGTTGTAACTAATGCAGGGGATGATGGAACGCACGCAGGTAGTCCTAGTCAAGCGCAACGTGAGCATGAGCAAGAACCGAAGGGAAAGCGCAGTTTGGACAGGTGTATCTTTCACCATGAACTAGCCCCCCCCACAACTTCGTTGAGTTTGACAAAGAACGTCTCTAATTCTGACGGAAACCTATGTAAAAAAACTAATTTGACAAATGGGCGATGCGTATGTCCTTTTGTCTTTCATTATTCAGAAAAATAACTATAATAGATAAAGAGATATTTTATTGGAGGTCAGGATGTCAAAAGAACATATTAGCGAATTAGAAACGCAGATGAATCATAGAAAAGAGAAGATGAATGAAATTCGTGCGCTCGGTGAGGATCCATTTGGAAAAAAATTTCAACGCACGCATGACTCTCGTGAATTAAAAGAGAAATTTGAAGACAAAACTAAAGAAGAATTACATGAATTAGCTCTAACGGCTTCGATTGCCGGGCGTATGGTCCAAAAACGTGGGAAGGGTAAGGTTGGATTTGCGCATCTTCAAGATCGTGAAGGCCGTATTCAAATTTATGTGAGAAAAGATGAAGTAGGGGAAGAAAACTACGAAATCTATAAGAAAGCTGACCTTGGAGACTTTTGGGGTGTTGAAGGCGAAATCATGAAAACGGACATGGGAGAACTTTCTATAAAAGCGAAGAAAGTGACTCTTTTGACGAAAGCACTACGCCCACTTCCAGATAAGTTCCATGGGCTATCCGATGTGGAGACGCAATACCGTAAACGTTATCTTGATCTGATTAGCAATCGTGAGAGCTTTGAACGCTTTACCAAACGTTCTATGATTATTGCTGAAATCCGAAATTTCTTGAATGAGCGAGGGTATCTCGAAGTTGAAACGCCTACTCTTCATAATGATGCAGGGGGCGCAGCGGCAAGACCTTTTATCACTCATCACAATGCGCTTGATATAGATTTGTATTTGCGGATTGCTTTAGAACTCCATTTGAAACGTTTGATTGTGGGAGGAATGGAAAAAGTCTATGAAATTGGGCGAGTATTCCGTAACGAGGGGATTGACATGACTCACAATCCTGAATTTACCATGCTTGAAGTCTACACTGCTTATACAGATTATCTTGATGTTATGGATTTGACGGAAGGGATTATTAAGCATGCTGCTCAAAAAGCAGTTGGGGCATTAAACCTTGATTATGATGGTGTTGCCATTGACCTTGAAAGTAATTTCAAGCGGATTCACATGGTGGATAGTATTAAAGAGCAAACAGGCGTAGATTTTTGGGGTATTCATGATTTGGAAGAGGCAAAAGCTCTTGCGAAAGAACATGATGTTCCTCTTGAAAAACATTTTGAAATTGGGCATATCATCAATGAATTCTTTGAAAAATTCGTAGAAGAAACACTTGTTCAACCAACATTTATTTACGGACACCCTGTTGCAATTTCGCCTCTCGCAAAGAAAAATGATGAAGATGAACGATTTACAGACCGTTTTGAATTATTTATTGTAGGACGTGAATTTGGTAATGCCTTTACGGAATTGAACGACCCAATTGATCAGAGAGAGAGATTTATGGCTCAAGATAAAGAACGTGCAGAAGGAAATGATGAAGCGCATGGCGTGGACGAAGATTTCCTTGAGGCCTTGGAGCACGGAATGCCGCCAACAGGAGGTCTTGGAATTGGTGTAGACCGATTGGTTATGCTGTTAACAGATGCTCAAAGCATCCGTGACGTCTTGCTTTTCCCAACAATGAGATAAAAAGTAACAGATAGAGCTTGCTCTATCTGTTTTTTTGTATAAGTGGAGAATAAGCCATACTATTGGCTTCGTGGTTGAGGATCGTAAGCGGGGATAAAGAATTCTTTGTAGCTCGTTCTTCGTAAGTAGGGCTCAAGGTTTCTTTGTAAATCGGTCTACGTAAGGCTCAGGGATTCTTTGTTGTTCGGGCATCATAAGATGGGTTTAGGAACACGACGCTGTGGAAATGCTACATACCATGGTTTCAAGCCAACTTTGAAGATTTTAGAAGCAGAAATTAAAGCGAGTCAATGAACGATTCTACTGCAGACTGGATGCTATTCTTTTTTTGATAGGGTTTGTTTTTGAAATCATTTATTTTAGATAGTGCGTCACGAAGGTCGTCTTCAGCAAAGAGAATGTACTTTTCATTGGCAAGTTTTTTGGTAAGCTCAAATTGGTGATTGTCATTGTGCTCACCAAACTCAGAGTTTCTAGGCATAACAATGATTTTTTTTCCAAGTTCAAGTGCTTGGAAGATAGTTCCTGCACCGCCATGCGTCACAATGACCCGTGCTGTTTTTAGAAGACTGCGGTATTCGCTTTGTTCATAATAGTCTTGAACGTGGGCGTGGGGAGTTGTATAGAGAGTCGTTCCTTTCTGAACGAAAATCTCATCTTCAAGATCCAATTGTTTTTTTGCATCAAGGACGCGGTCGATAATCCGTGGAAATGGGGAATCTTGAGTTCCCAGTATAACAAAAATCATAGTTGCCCCTCTCAAATTTTTATTGATATATGTATAGCAGATAGGTGTAAAAGTGACTGCAGCATTTTTTACCAGGTCTACACAAGTTTAGTGGTAGAAGTGTAACTAATGCTTCACACGTCGCATTTTTTACAAGTTCATCACAAAGTTTGTGGCAGAAGTGTAACTTTTGCTGTGCTGCAACATTTTTTTATAGGTCAGAATAAATTAGTGATAGAGTTGAAAAAATACGCCATTCAACCGTGATATTTAATTACGCCATTCAACCGTGACATTTAATTACGCCATTCAACCGTGACATTTAACTGCGCCATTCAATCGGACTTCCAAGCTTGACATTCTCCCTCTCCATTCAACCTTGACATTCGACCGATCCGAAAAACACTTGTGTGTATTGGGTAATGGAGTGAGTATAAGGGATTCATTATTTGCTACAAAATCTGTCCATGATATTCGGCATTCGGATAAATCTCTAGGAGCTCCTCCCATTGGACGATAAATTTATCAACTTTGTTTTCGATTAGTTTGCCTGTCCAGCTTTTGGTATGGACGCGTGCGATAGATTCGATATAAATGACCTTTTTTCCAAAAAACTTGGCGATAAAAATCATAGGGACGCTTGTATGCGCTCCTGTTGTCACCACAACATCTGGGCGGAATTGACAAAAGATAGCAAACTCTTTGAGAATATTGAACCCTAAGATAAAGAAATAGGAGAAGAGGTGCCGTCGTGTGCCAAAGAGAACCGTTTTTATCGGAATAGATAGGTTCAAATTCTTTGCCCGATCGTTTTTTTCAGTGACGAGCATGCTTTTATATTTTGGAAAGAGTGCTTTGAGCTGGAGCATCTCTTCTAGATGTCCACCTGTCGAACAAATAAACAAAACTTTTTTCATATTCACCCACTACTTTTTTAAAACTATTTTACCATATTTAAATAGGTTGGAGATTCTTTGACAAAAAATAAAGAAGTTCGTTATTATGAGAAAAAGAAAGGAGGATGACAATCGAAATGTAATAGAGAAGATACATCTTGTTTTATCCAGCGATTCGGATTGAGAAATACAAAACG
>JAITHN010000013.1 GCA_031279745.1 Streptococcaceae bacterium | reverse complement strand
TTTTTTATATCACGCTTGTTGTTAAAACAACGTCGTTAGAATTATTATTGTTATTTAACGACGGAAAGCAACCCTGGTGCTGTACCCATTTAAGCACACCGCTTTCTAAAAGGATTGATCTCTTCCAACTGTTTCCTGCAATTGTTCATCGTATCCTTTTAATAACGCCGTAAAAGCGGCGGTGACGTGACGCAATAAAAAAAGCACTCCCAGGAATTGTTTCCGAGAGAATGCTTTCTTAAGAAATTACATTTGTTTGTTGTAGAATTCTACGACAAGCGCTTCGTTGATTTCTTGGTTGAACTCATCGCGTTCTGGAAGACGTGAAAGGCTTCCTTCAATTTTATCTGCATCGAATGATACAAATGAAACACGACCTAAAGTTCCTTCAACTGCTTCTTTAACAACAGTAAGGTTTTGTGATTTTTCACGAAGTGAAATCACTTGCCCAACTTCAACTGAGAAAGATGGGATGTCAACACGTTTTCCGTCTACTAAAACATGTCCGTGATTGACCAATTGGCGAGCTCCACGACGAGTTGAAGCAAGACCTAAACGATAAACAACGTTATCTAATCTGCGTTCCAACAATACCATGAAGTTGTAACCAAGTGTTCCTTCTTTGATTTTTGAAGCTTTTACGAACAAGTTACGGAATTGACGTTCGTTCATTCCATACATATGACGCAATTTTTGTTTTTCAGCTAATTGCAATCCATACTCGCTCATTTTGTTACGGCTTGTTGGTCCGTGTTGTCCAGGAGCGTAAGGACGGCGTGCTAATTCTTTCCCTGTTCCTGAAAGTGAAATTCCAAGACGACGAGAAACTTTCCATGATGGTCCAGTGTAACGTGACATTTAAATGTCCTCCAATAAGTTTTTTGGAGTAAAATAATAATGAAATGTTCTATTACGTGCAGTTGTTTTTCAAGTTTCACCGTTGCAGCCGTGGTTACTAATTCTATTTATAAACAACTGTTGACGTGAATATGCATTCCTGCTGCATTATTTTACACAAATAACATCATACTATGAATTTGTTTCCCTGTCAATATTTTCCGCCTCTTGTTTTTGCTGAAATCTCCGTAACCCGACCAGCGTCCACATTGCATTGAGAAAATCGAATGCCCCAGTTAGGATGAGAATCGGTGGAAACCATCCCATCCACACACTTAACAAGGTGAGGGAAAAAAAGTACAATCTCGCACCAATCGTCCATCGAACAATCCAAATATTTACTTCACTTTGCAAAATCACAGCGTAGCCCGCACCAATAATCGTTGCCAATCCACCAAAAAGACGAATCCAGTTATCCTGAGGTGCAGGAAAATTAAGTACAATCGCCATAATATGTGGTGCAAATGTAAGCGACGCCCCAATCCCAACCATATAGATTGCCCAAAAAATAAAAGAAGCTTGTAAGACCTTATCATCTGAATATAGTTTTTTCATAAAACACCTATCGCACTCTCATTTTATTATTTTTTTACTATAATCGTCAGCTTAGAAATATTCAAGAATCTTGCTCACGTTCTTCAAACAAAACACTTGGTTGAACGAAAACACCCGCCAATCTGCTGTGGAGGGTGTTTGGAAATCAATCTTATTAAAATTCATCTAAGAGCGCTTTTGCCTCTGAGTGGAGGGCGTGTTCTAATTCTTCCATCCCTTTCCGACTTGAGAAAACGATTTCCTCTTGAAAGACTAATTGTTTTACGCTTGTCTTTGAAAATAGGAGCTTGGTGAAGTTTTCTTTGCTTATCGACACTTCCACCTTATTCTCTGCTTCTCCCATTTCGAAACTTTTTCCGTCTAGTTGGAAGACGAAATGGCTGACATCTCTCTTCCATGGATACTGACGGAGAAACACATGCCAATCATTGATTTTCACTTGCATATAAGGAAGAACTTCCAGCTTCACATTTCTCTTTTCAGCCATCATTTGGAAAGCCAGCACATCCTCTGGGTTTTCCTCTGGTGAAATCCAGACAAAATTTTCTACACTGGAACTATGACTTTGAATAAACCTTCCTAAGGCATTCAGCGATTGGATGTTCTCTCCAATCCACTCATGAATCGTCAATGTTGGGAAATTCGTCGAATATCTCACATAAGCTTTTGCAACGTGATACTCATCAAATGCCACGGCGATTTTTTCATGAGGTACACGTTTCAAATGCCAGTACTCCCACCACCACTCCGAACGAACCATACTTCCTTTTTTCGTCCCATTAGCATCTCTGTGGAGTTGTTGTATAATAGGCAGCGCCTCTTCAAAACTCAAACGCTCCACCGAATAATCAGAGATGGGAAAAGACGGAAAATCTTGATTTGCCCATGTCATCTTTAATCGATTGTAGGCATGCACATAGCCAAATCGACCATAAAATCCATATGAAAATGGATCTAATAAGGAGAGAATAATCCCTTCTTCCTGCTCGTATGCTTCAATTTCTTCAAAAATTCGGTGCATGGCACCGTTACCTCTCACTTCAGGATAAGACGCAACATAGCCGATCCCTATTGACTTGAATGGCACTCCATGAAGATTTAACTCAAATGGAATCACGGACACCTGACTCGTCAACTTCCCATTTGTAAAATCAGTAAAACTCACCGTATGCTTCAAATAATGTTGGAAGGCATTTTCCCAAACCTCTCCTGATTTATTAAATGCATACTGGACAAGGTCCATTCGTTCTTTGCCATACCCTGCCGTAATCCTCTTTTCAGAGTTCATCTTACATCCTCCATTTTTATCTATAAATCAATACGGATGACAAACCATTTTTATGGCAAAATATTTCCTGCTGCTAAATAGAGAGCATACCAATCTTCTCTTGATAGAATCACGTCACTTGCTTTTGTGACTTCCTCTATCCGCATTGGAGTCATCGTCCCTATAATTGTTTGAATATTTGCAGGGTGGCGACTAATCCAAGCCGTTGAGATTCCGGTTACTGTCGTCTTGTATTTCTCAGCCATTTCTTCTAATGCCTTGTTCAATTCTGGGAATTTTTCATTACCAATGAAAATTCCTTCAAAGAAGCCGTATTGGTATGGAGACCATGCTTGAATCGTCATGTTATGAATCCGTGAATATTCTAAAATTTGTCCATCACGGTCGACTGATGCCGCATCAAGCATATTTACATTTAAGCCTGCATCAATCATTCCAGTATGCTTCAAACCAAATTGCAATTGGTTGGCTACAAGCGGTGTTTTTACTGCCGTTTTCAACAGCTCAATCTGCATAGGATTCTGGTTGCTCACACCGAATGCTCTGACTTTTCCTTCCTTCTCCAGTTTTTCAAAAGCTTCTGCTACTTCACTTGGTTCAACAAGCGTATCAGGCCTATGAAGCAATAGCATGTCTACATAATCCGTGTTCAAACGCTTTAACGAACCCTCAACACTTTCTAAAATATGCTCTTTAGAAAAATCAAACATCCTTCCTGGAACAATTCCGCATTTTGTCTGAATAAGAATATCCTCTCTTTTTACAGAAGATTTCTTTAACGCATCTGCAAAAATACTTTCACATTCTCCACCACCGTATATATCCGCATGATCAAAGAGATTGATTCCCCCAGAAACCGCCGTTTCAATGACATTCACTGGATTTTTCCCTGCCTCGTTTATACGCATACATCCGAGTACAATCTGTGACGCTTCAAGCCCACTTTCTCCAATTTTCAATGTTTTCATATTCTTTTCCTTTTCCTTTTCTTTTAATTGTTTCCATTTTACCGCGTATGGTTCCGCTGCCTTTGGTGCCTCATTGCTTCCTTTTTGCTAAATATTCCTTCCAGTTCTTATGTTGCACTTCATTTATGTGCTCAATTCCATCCTTTGAAAATTCAACACCGTAAAGGACATAGCCGTAAACTGCTCCCCCATCTACTCCGATTTTCCCGTCCTCTTGCCAGACATCTGGATTGACAACACCGTGATTCAAATAGACGGTTGGCGTATGGCCGAAAACAATCGTTTTCCCCGTGCGATTCTTACCTTCAATA
The DNA here is from genome assembly GCA_031279745.1 of Streptococcaceae bacterium. Taxonomy (GTDB): domain Bacteria; phylum Bacillota; class Bacilli; order Lactobacillales; family Streptococcaceae; genus Pilibacter. The sequence goes on along the minus strand of JAITHN010000013.1, from coordinate 2,254 downwards.
AAATGTTTCCTCGACCAGAGAAAATCCCGTGCAGTCGACTTTCGCCAATCTTTATTTTTGAGATCAACTCCTGCATGTACAAAAACATACTGCCCCCATTCCGCATACAAGGGTCTCTCGGACAGAAAACGAATCAAATCTTTGTATATTGTGCGAATCATCATGGCAATCTCTGTATTAGACAACTCATTTAAGACTCCTTTGTAAAGAAAACTCTCAACCGTCTCCTTCCCACCGTTTTCTAAAAATAAATCTGGGTCATCGTTCGGGGACTCTAGGTAATTCAAAAACATGATTTCATGGTTTCCCATCAGGTAGATGGCTTTATCGCCTTCCACCAAGCTCTTCGCCAACAGAAAGCAAGACTTCGACTGGGGACCACGATCATTTAAGTCGCCAAGAAAAAGAAGTTGTTGCTTCTCTTTTTCCCATTTTTTCAGCACCTCTTTCATCATTTCAAAATCTCCGTGAATATCTCCAATTACAAATAAATTCTTCATTTCAGTTCCCCCCTTCATTTATTATACAAAACTCGAAACTTTTTGTTTCATAAAAGCTCCAGCGGCATGTTAGAGGGTTCTTAAACGCAGAGCGCAGTGAAAAACTGCCTCACGCATCCTAGAGTATGCAGCGCATCGGTAGTTGCAGAACTGTCCCGATCATTGACAGACGATGAGTCTATGAGATTGCAAATTTTACACGCCAACTCAATCAGCATCCCCCTCTATACGAATTGGTTTGAAAACTCTGGTTTCTGCAACAAAAAAACGTAGGCTTAGCTACGTTAGAATTTATTCACAAATGACAGGATGATAAAGAGATAGTACACAAACATCGTAAAGAGAAACGTTGTTCTCCAAAACATTTTAAACAGTCTTGGATAGTAAATTTCTTCATAAAAATACGCTTGAAACATTGCTATCGAGATGAGTAGCAAGAATATAGAGATTAAAAAATAGGGAAGAATCGATTCTCCGAATCCCACACTTGTTGCCCCATGCATCCCAATTAAGAGAAGTGGTACGACAATATCAACAGGTTTTAAATGAAATCTTTTCCTTAGGGAAAACCTTGCAACGAAAAATTTTGACGCATAGATTGCAATAAATGGAAAGATTGTCCAAAAAATGAGTAGTAATGCAGTCAAAATGTTCTCCCCCTAACTTATACTTTCATAAATTATAACATAACGTACGTAACAACAACCGATTCATGATAATTCTTGAAATCATTCCAAGTTATTTGTAAAATGAATAAATAAAGATGAAAAGAGGTTTCCTATGTATCAAGAACCAAAAAAGAAAAAGTCTACCTTCCAGAAAATCACAATGGTTGTCATTGTACTTATGCTCGTTGCAACGCTTGCTGGCGTTATTATCGGCGCACTTCAAAATTTTTAAACATTCCAATATCATTTTCTAAAAACGCTAAACACACATGTTTTGCGTTTTTTTGTCGTCAAGACAGGGGTAACCTTCGTATGGCGCCGGATTTCGAAAACGCAGATTTCCGCCCCAAACACTCGTGAATTCAACTGTTTTCGGTGTCAATTTGCAGGATTTGAGGTAGCACATGCGATTTTCCCAGAACGTAATCAAACTCCTTTGTAAACAACTTTGAACGTTCCAATTTCCACTTCTTCTAAACTCTCTTTCACGAGCAGTTCATCCACTTTGCCTAGCGGACTTGGACTTCTTCTGACTCCTTCGATAAATGCTTCAATTTGGTCGTCTTCCCCCATTGCAACAATAGAGACACTTCCATCTCCCTCATTCCAAACTTCACCCGAAACTCCTAATTGGTCCGCAAGTTTTTTAGTCGTCCATCGAAATCCAACCCCTTGTACTTTCCCTGACACATTGAGGAATACTTTTCTCATAACGTTATCCGCCTTTCTTGATCACTACTTCCGAATAAGATCGAGGAAGTATGCAAAAATAATGATAATAAAAATTCCGATGGCAATGATCACATACTTGGTACTCGCATGAAATGAAGGGACTTCTCCTTCATTGGGCAAAAATTCAATCATTTGCCTCGCATGCTCCGCCTTCGATCCGTTTACTTGAAGATAATCAAGGCTGCCTGCACTCGTTGTATAGGTGCCCGCAGTTGTGTGAAATGGAATGCCCACATCATAATTATTGTATTGCGTCGTTTTTCCAATTTGAATGAGATCAAAATACCCAACAATCCCTTTTACGGAAAATTCACCTGAAGAAGTCGGAGAAAATTCTTTTATTTTGCTGTCGTT
>JAITHN010000171.1 GCA_031279745.1 Streptococcaceae bacterium | reverse complement strand
CATTGATGACGGGAGCAGCATTTTCTTTTTCTCTACCTACTCCTACTCCAACACTTCCTTCCTCTGTTGGAGTGCTTGCTGGGGATAACGCTTGATCTGCAGTTTTTGTCACCTCGCTTGTCGCTGCAACCTCAACCAGTGTGGAAGAAGCAACACCTGCAGCAACACCTGTCCCATCCCCATCGAATTCAATTAATGGAGCTCCCACTTCAACAACTGTTCCTGCTTCTACAAAAAGTTTTGTCACTTTTCCTGAATAGGGCGAGAGAATCTCTTGAAGGAGCTTATCGTTCTGGATTTCTGCAATCGCATCTTCTTCTTTTACAACATCACCTACTTTGATGAGCCAGCTTGCAATCTCACCCTCATGCATCCCTTCTCCAACATCAGGCATACGGAAAATCTCAGTCATAATCCAATACCTCCTTCACTTTTTTCACAATATCATCCACTTGAGGCAACCAGTCATTCTCAGCTACGGCAAATGGATAAATACTATCTGGTGCGGAAACCCGACCTATCGGAGCATTTAAACTCATAACAAAACGCTCGCTAATCTCACTCATGACATTTGCACCAATTCCTGCTTGTCGTTGTGCTTCTTGAGCAACAACCACTCTTCCCGTTTTCTCTACCGTTTTCCCAATCGCTTCAATATCTATTGGAGAAACAGTTCTTAAATCAAGGACTTCAACAGAAATTCCTTCTTTTTCCAAGATTTCAGCGGCTTTCATAGAAAGAGGAACCATCCCGCCATACGTAATAATCGAAAGATCCCTGCCTTCTTTCACAAGATTTGCCTTATCTAAAGGAGTCGTATAATACCCTTCTGGAACTTCTCCTTTTATCGAACGATAGAGCTTGAGATTTTCGAGGAAAATCACTGGATCATTTGATTCGATGGAGGCGAGTAATAAACCTTTGGCATCAGCCGGACTGCTTGGCATGACGACCCTGATTCCTGGTTGTTGAGCTAACATTCCTTCCAGATTATCTGCATGCATTTCAGGAGTATGCGTGCCTCCTCCATATGGAGAGCGGATGACAATTGGGAAAGTTTTCGTCCCATGAAAACGGAAGCGATTCCTTGCCATTTGCCCACTAATAGAGTCCATCACTTCATAAATAAACCCTAGAAACTGAATTTCCATAATCGGTCTAAACTCTTGCGTCGTCAACCCGATTGCGAGTCCTCCAATTCCGCTTTCAGCAAGTGGGGTATTGAACACACGCTCATCTCCATATTTCGCATTCAATCCATCCGTTGCACGAAACACTCCACCATTCTTCCCAACATCTTCTCCGAAAACCAAGACGTTTTCATCACGTTCCAACGCAAGATCTAAGGCCTCTGTAATTGCGGCGATATATGTTTTTACTGCCATTTACTTGCCCTCCTTAATGAATTTGTCAATCTGTTCTTGCATCACGAAGCTCGGCACTTCAAACGTTGTTTGAATAAAATCTGAAACCTTTTGTTTGTGAATGTTATCCGCTTTTTTGACAGCCTCATCTATTTCGTTGTTGACTGTTTCTGTAAATTTCGCTTCGATTTCTTCACTCCACAACCCTCTTCCTTCGAGGAAAATGCGCATGCGAATAAGTGGATCTTTTTTATACCACTCATCAATACTCTCTTGACTTCTATATCTCAATGGATCATCTCCACTCATTGAATGGGGTTCCAAACGGTCGGTCAAGGTTTCAATTAATACGGGACCATTTCCTTCAACTGCCCACTCTCTCGCAACTTTTGCGGCAATATAACTTGCTAATGCATCCATTCCATCCACTACGATGCTTGGAATCCCAGCACCCCATCCTTTCGCTGCTAAATGCGGTGCACTTGTTTGCAACTCCCTTGGTGTTGAAATCGCAAATCCGTTGTTTTGGATGATAAAAACTACGTTTGCCTTATAAGCACCAGCAAAGTTCATGCCTTCATAGGTGTCCCCTTGAGAAGAGCCACCATCACCCGTATAGGTGTAGGCTACGGATTTTTTTCCTCTCTTTCGCATTCCAAGACCAATTCCTGCTGCTTCAACAAACTGGGCTCCGATAATAATTTGAGGGAACCATGTTTTCACATCGTCCATTTCATTTCCTTCATAGTGCCCGCGACTCCATAAGAAGGCCTTGTAGATGGGGAATCCCTTGTGGATCATTTGCGGAATGTCCCGATACCCTGGCATTAGATAGTCCTCATCCGTAAAGGCAAAGCTTGTTGCCGATTGGCTTGCTTCCTGCCCACGTGTTGGCGCAACGAAACCTAAACGCCCCTGCTTGGCAAGTTTTACACTTCTTTCGTTCAGCACATATTGTTTGACCATGCGTTCCATAAGACGTACCAAATCCTCATCCGTGATCCCGCTTGCGTTAAACAGCTCTTCATCAACGAGCATGCCTTCATTGTTCAACACCTCAAGCGTCGGAAATTCTTGGTCTTGCGCCTCCATCTGTTGCTTAAAATTAAGTATGTCTAGTCCTTTTGTCATTTGCTCTCCTTTCCAACGCCGTCCACTTTAAAAAGTTGAAGTAGTTCTTCAACCGAAACCCCAAAATAACGGTTGGGATCATGCTCTTTGAAAAATAATTCCAACACGTCATATGAAAACTCAAGACCTATTAAGTCTGGAGTCAAGTCATCCACATCTTCAACGCCAAGGAAGTCACCTTGAAATTGAATCGTTTGAATTTTCCCATCTTTCACGTACACATTCACCTCTATGCTTCCCGCCGTGAATTTTTCGCGAGAGTGGTAATTAAACGGTGGATTTTCCCCGTAATTCCAACTTTTTTGAGAGAACTTTTTCTTCTCAAGCATGCTTACTTCTTCCAATTGTTCTGAAGTTAGCTGTATCTCGCCATCTTGTCCACCTCCCGTTAGCTCATAAGTCAAGGCTTCAATAAATGTTTCAACTGTTAACTCTGGCAAATATTCTCGTATATTTGTCACACGACTTCTCACACTTTTTACTGCTTTTGATAAAAATTTTTCTTCTTGCACATTGAGTGAACGCACGAGTGTCTCTACATCCACGTTGAACATTAAGGTTCCATGGTGCATGAGATAGCCCTTCGAGAAACGCTGAGCATTTCCACTCATCTTTCTTCCACCAATTTCTATGTCGTTCCGCCCACTCAGCTCTACTTCTAAGCCGAGTTTTTGCAAAGCCAACCGCATGGGTTCGACATATGTCTTCCAATTGACGTTCTCAGGATTGTCCACCGGGATGATAAATGTAAAATTCACATTGCCTAAATCGTGATAAACCGCGCCACCTCCTGAAACACGGCGTACAACCTCAATTCCCTTCTTCTTCACAAATGCATCATTCACTTCTTCAAATGTATTTTGATGTTTCCCTACGATGATAGCGCTTTCATTTTGCCAAAGTGCAAAAACGGGTTCCTTGGGTTTCAGTCTTGTTAACAACCACTCATCCATCGCAATATTATATGTTGCTCTAGTTTCCTTATTGACAATATATTTCATTTTCGCTCCTTCTTTACCTTACTATGTGAAGAATACAACGTGAATCGAATTTTATCAAAAAATTTGACTAAAAAAAAAGCGACTCACAAAATCGGAGATTTTTCCTCCGTTTTGCGAGTCTGTAGCATTAATTTTTCTCAAATTTTATTTTTCAGATCATTAACCGCACATGTGCTGTCACAGTCTTCACAACCTGAAAACAAACCTCTTTTAATTTTGTGACGAATGATGAGTCCGCACACTCCGAAAACGAGGACGGACAGAATAAAAGTCGATAGATTCATTTTAATGCCTCCAAAGTTGTGTTTATTGTTTCAAAATGGAAGCTTGCCACATCCTTTTTAGGACGGACAATCATGTAGATTCCAAGGATGATGAGGATGACCGAAATGACAAAGGAAACGCTCCAGACACCACTCTGTATAAATGTCCCAACTTGATAAACGATAAAGCTGATTGCATATGCCAAGCCACATTGGTAACTGATTGCAAAGGCAGTCCATTTCCAAGCACCCATTTCTTTATGAATCGCTCCAATCGCTGCAAAACAAGGAGCGCAGAGAAGGTTAAACAACAAGAATGAATACATGGATAGACTTGTGAACGTCAATGCCAAATTGTTCCAGATTTCATTTCCATTCTCACTTGCAATTTCACCAACATGGAAGAGAACTCCAAACGTTCCCACAACTGTCTCTTTCGCAACCAAGCCAGTAAGTGTCGCAACAGTTCCTTGCCAATTTCCCCAACCTAACGGCGCAAATAGAGGAGCGAGTATTTTCCCAAAGTTGGCAAGAATGGATTGGTCGCTTTCAACCATTTGAAAATTCCAAGAGAAGCTTGAAGTGAACCAAATGATGACATTCATGACAAAGATGATGGTCGCTGCTCTCTTGATGAATGCACTTGCATGATCTAGCCCGTAACGTAGGACGTTCTTCATAATTGGCAAATGGTAGTTTGGCAATTCCATAATAAACGGCGATGTATCACTATTGAATAATGTCGTTTTCTTCATGGCAATTCCACTAAGGATGATACTTCCAATTCCGATTAAATAAGCACTTGGTGCCACCCAGTTTTGATGGGGGAAGAAAGCACCCGCAACAAGTGCAATAATCGGAAGTTTTGCAGAACATGGCATGAATGTGGTCGTCATAATCGTGATGCGTCGATCTTTTTCATTCTCAATCGTCCGGCTCGCCATTACTCCAGGCACTCCGCATCCCGTTGAGATGAGCATGGGAATAAAACTTTTACCTGATAATCCAAATTTTCTAAAAATCCTGTCCAATACAAACGCAACTCTGGACATATAGCCAACATCTTCCAAAATCCCTAAGCAGATGAAGAGGACGAAGATTTGAGGGAGGAAACCGATAACGGCTCCACAACCTGCAACAAGTCCATCAACGATAAGACTTCGCATCCATTCTGCTACTTGCCAAGAATCTAGAAGGTGAGTCAAAAAGTTTGGAACAATATCTCCAAAGAGCTCGTCATTTACAAAATCCGCCCCCGCTCCTCCAACCCACTGAATCGAGACAGAGTAGACAATCCACATGATAAGCGCAAAGATGGGTAGCGCAAGAAATCGATTGGTCAAAATTCGGTCAAGTTTGTCTGAAAGGGTAAAATGAACATCTTCTTTCTCACCTAGACAGAGCTTCGTCAACTGCGTTACAAACTTGTAGCGTTCATTTACGATAATTGCCTCTGCTTCATCGTCAAAGATTTTTTCCGTCAAGCTGATAATTTCTTCAATTTCCTTCGATTGACAGGCAGAGAGGTCAATCTGTTTCCTTGCAACTTCATCTCTTTCAAAAAGTTTGATTGCAAACCATCTCTGTTGGCGAATGGGAACAGTATTCCCCAATACATCGATAATTTCTGAAAGTGCCACCTCTAGACGGTTATCATAGCTCGGGTACTGGATTTCTTCCCTTTGTTTAATTGCCTCTATGGCAACTTTCATCGTTTTGTTGAGTCCTGTTTTTTTCAAAGCACTCATTCCGACAACGGGCACGCCCAGTCCGTAAGAGAGTTTCTCAATATTGAGCGGACGATTTTCCTTTTCAATCACATCCATCATATTTAAACCGATGACTACTGGAATACCCGTTTCCATCAGTTGAGTGGAGAGATAGAGGTTTCTTTCCAAATTCGTCGCATCCACGACATTTACAATAACATCTGCCTGGTTGCTAAGAAGATAGTCTCTTGAAATAATCTCTTCTGGTGTATAGGGAGACATCGAGTAAATTCCTGGTAAATCCTGCAATTCGATATCCGTATTTTTTTTATAGTTTCCACTTTTCCTGGAAACGGTCACTCCTGGCCAGTTCCCCACATGTTGCCTACTCCCTGTCAATGCATTGAAAACACTTGTTTTCCCGCTATTTGGATTTCCTGCGAGCGCTATTTTAAATTTTGTCATTTATTCTCCTATGATGGAATTACTAAGACGAGTTCTCCTTCACTTTTTCGAAGGGTGAGTTCATATCCACGCAAATGAATTTCGATGGGATCCCCTAGAGGTGCTGTTTTTTTTATTTCAACTTCTACTCCTCTAGTAATGCCCATATCCATCAGTCTGCGTTTGAGTGCGCTCGTTCCATGAACGGCGAGCACTTTCCCTTTTTCCCCAACCTTTAATTCTGTGAGTGTCGACCACTCTGCTTCTTCCAGATTAATTTCCTCTACCTTGATAAGGTCAAGAACACTTTTATCGAGTGCGATTCTGACGGAAGAAACGGTGATTATCCCACTATCTTTTGAAAGCGTAAGCAAAGAAACCTTCGCTTGTTTTTGAATCCCTATATTTTGTAAATGTCGCTTCAAATCTGGCGGAGCGTCTACCGAAGAAATAGAATACGACTTATTTTTCTGTGCATTCAGTATTGATATCATTCTTCCCCTTTTCTTAATTGAGAAAAATTCTCAATTACATAAGTGATTTTATCACTCCTTTCACTCTGTTTCAATAATTGTCTGAAAATTTTCATCATCCTGATTTCACACTTATCTCTCCGTCTGTACCACCTACACTAACTTTATATCAATATTTCAAAAATGTTCATTTTTATGTATTTTTTGAAAACTATTGTAGTTGCAACGGTTTATAGCTGAAATGAATTTAACTTCTTCAATTATTAAGAAATTCTAACTCCGAGTCATTTCGATTAACTCTTTTTCATTACCCACTTATAATGAGTGCATTACTTCAATTCAAAACAGTTGTGGAGGTTCTTTTGTTTCAAACTTCGTTATTTTCAAAAACTTTCTTCTTTTTTATCTGTGCTCTTAGTTTCTCTACCCCCTCTCTTGTGATGCCAGCTCAGGCGGAGTCACCCGTTCATGCAGCTCTGCCCCTTCTATCTACGCTCGAAAATATACAGGAGGAATCGGCACCATTCAAAAATGGACAGGAGCTTCCGACAACGTTCGAAAACAAACTTGAAAAGTCTTCAACACTACTTGGACTGTCAGACTTGGCA
>JAITHN010000149.1 GCA_031279745.1 Streptococcaceae bacterium | reverse complement strand
TGGGGATCTGTAATGGATTCCAAGCACTTGTGAAGTCTGGATTATTGCCATATGGACGCTTCGATGCGTTAGAAGAAACTTCACCAACGCTCTTCTATAACGATGCCAACCAACATGTGGCAAAAATGGTTACAACACGGATTGCCAACACGAATTCTCCGTGGTTGAGTGGGGTTGAAGTGGGAGATGTGCATTGGATTCCTGTTTCTCATGGAGAAGGAAAATTTGTGGTCAGTCAAGCAGAATTGCAAGAATTGATTGAAAATGGGCAAATCCTGTCACAATACTGTGACTTTGAAGGCAATGTTTCCATGGATAGTGAGTTTAATCCTAACGGTTCCACTTGTGCAATCGAAGGAATTACGAGCAGAAACGGGCAAATCGTTGGGAAAATGGGACATTCTGAACGCTTTGAAGAAGGATTGTTCAGAAATATTCCAGGAGAAAAAGACCAAGCTCTATTTACGAGTGCAGTGAAATTCTTGCAAGGGCATCGCATTGCGGTTACTGCTAGATAAGTGGTACTTGATGTAAGGCTTCAGCAGAACGTATTCGTTTTTGAAGGAGAAGTGTACGTCCAGACTTCAGCGAAAAGCATAAGATTTCGAGTGTGCGGCATGAGTTACAGATCTGGTTCTATTCAACCAGTTGAAAACAACAAGATGAAGAGGAAAATATGACATACGAAGTAAAAAGTTTAAATGAAGAGTGTGGTCTCTTCGGAGTTTGGGGGCATACTGATGCAAGCCGAGTAACGTATTTTGGCTTGCATGCGCTTCAACATCGAGGGCAAGAAGGAGCAGGTATCGTTGCAAACGATTCTGGAAAACTGAACGGTCATCGTGGTTTAGGGCTCTTAAGCGAAGTTTTTCGTGATGATCGAGACATCGACCGCTTGACAGGGAATGCAGCGATTGGCCATGTGCGCTATGCAACAAGTGGAAACGGATCGATTGATAACATCCAGCCGTTTCACTTTAAGTTTTACGATGGGGATTTTGCACTTGCACATAACGGGAACTTGACGAATAACCGCACGCTTCGAAAAGAATTAGAGCAAAATGGGGCGATTTTCCACTCAAATTCGGATACGGAAGTGTTGATGCATTTGATTCGTCGGAGCCATCATCCAGAATTCTGCGGTAAGGTGAAAGAAGCCTTGAATACGGTAAAAGGAGGGTTCGCCTACCTCTTGATGACAGAAGATTGTATGATTGCCGCACTCGACCCAAATGGATTTCGACCGCTTGCAATTGGGCAAATGCAAAACGGCGCCTATGTCGTCTCTAGTGAAACGTGTGCCTTTGAAAGTTTAGGAGCAACATTTGTTCGAGATATTCAACCTGGAGAAATCATCATTCTAAATGATAACGGCTATACCATTCATCGCTATACGGAGGATACCGTCCTACAAATCTGTTCGATGGAATTTGTCTATTTTGCAAGACCTGACTCGAATATTGCAGGAGTCAACGTGCATAAAGCGAGAAAAGAAATGGGTCGTAGACTTGCGATTGAAAATCCAATCGAAGCGGACATTGTTGTAGGTGTTCCTAACTCCAGCCTTTCTGCGGCAAGTGGATATGCAGAGAAAAGCGGCCTTCCGTATGAAATGGGGATTGTGAAAAATCAATACGTTCAGCGAACATTTATTCAACCGACTCAAGAATTGCGTGAACAAGGTGTTCGAATGAAACTTTCCGCTGTTCGAAGCGTGGTAGAAGGAAAACGTATCGTTCTTGTCGATGATTCCATTGTTCGGGGAACAACGAGCCGAAGAATCGTCAGCTTGTTAAAAGAAGCGGGAGCGAAAGAGGTCCATGTCGTGATTTCTAGCCCTCCTTTAAAATATCCCTGTTTCTACGGAATTGATATCCAATCGAGAAGAGAGCTCATTGCAGCAAACCATTCGGTTGAAGAAATCCGTCAAATCATTGGTGCAGACTCGCTTTATTTTCTAACGGAAGAAGGATTAATCAACTCGATTGGTCTAGAGACAACAGCACCATATGGCGGACTCTGCATGGCTTATTTCAACGGAGACTATCCGACACCGCTTTATGATTATGAAGAGCATTTCCAAAAAACAATGGAAGAGCATACGGATTTCTTTGAAGTTTGTAAGGCTGTCCCACAAAAAAATTAAATGAGCAGAGCGAAGTGGCAGAAAGATGAAACGATAAACCATTTAGCTTATACTGATGTGGGATGTAGACGCTACCAAAAAGTAAGGTGAGGATTAAAAAACTGTCCCCACTCCGCCCTACCAAAGGAAATGAAGATAGGCTACTTGCCACATATCAAAAAACTACCGAAGAGAGCAATCTCTTCGGTTTTTCATTTTTTGTTCATATTTATGCATGGAAGAATAAACAGTTATGGTAAAATAGATATAAATGCAAACTTAAGTTATTTATTAGTGAAAGGGATTTCTATGAAATTATTAATGATTGAAGACAATGAGTCCGTTCGCGGCATGATGAAAATGTTTTTTTCCAATGAAAAGTGGGATGTCACGTATGCGGAGGATGGGCAAGCTGGATTAAATGCATTTTTAGCTCAAAAAGATGCATGGGATATGGTTACGCTTGATTTGAATTTGCCGAAAATGGACGGTATCGAGGTAGGGCGCAGAATCCGTGAAATTTCGAAAACGATTCCGATCATCATGTTAACAGCGAGAGATTCTGAGAGCGATCAAGTTTTAGGGTTTGAAATGGGAGCGGATGATTATGTGACCAAGCCGTTTTCACCGATTACGCTAATTGCTAGAATTAAGGCGCTTCACAGAAGACATGAAGCGCACGGGGAAGCGAGCACGCAAAATGGGGTTGGTGAGACGGCTCATATGCAAGAATTAAAAACCAAGCATTTGAAGATTACCATCCCGACACGAGAAGTTGAAATTGATGGCGTTTTGATTGCACCTTTAACACCGAAAGAGTTTGAACTTTTAGTCTTCTTTGTTGAAAGTCCAAAGCGTATTTTTTCTAGGGAGCAGCTTTTGCAATCGGTTTGGGATTATTCTTACTGTGGAGATGAACGAACGATTGACGCACACGTGAAAAAGCTTCGCCAAAAACTTGGAAAGTTTGGTGCACAGGCGATTCACACGTCATGGGGCGTCGGCTATAAGTTTGATGATTCGGAATTTTAACCTAGAGACTCATGCAGCATTTTTTCCCCATACGCCCACGATTTGTGTCAACCGAGTAAGCGTGAGACATGTAGGTAAGCATGCAACAAAAGTTACACATAAAAACTCGGAATGTGCATGCAGCATAAGTTACAGCTAGCTACAATGGTAGGGGATTTGAAAAATAGCAGTGCTCGTTGCAGAGCTTTGAGCGTTTCATTTGCCTGGCATTGCGAGATTGAGGGACAAAAATGAAATTACTTTATCAATTTATCTTGTCATTCTTCTTTATGACGCTGTTGATTCTGACGGTGGTCGGACTCATCTTTAACCACCTCACAAGCGATACGCTGATTGAGAACAATTATCAGGAATTGACGAAATTTGCCCAAAGCATCAAGATGAACGCAGAAGACCAAGATGCAGGCAATGGAGAAACCAAAGATACGACAATGCTCCAATATTTGCGGATGGCAAAATCTCTCATTCAAAATCAAGACATCAATCTCTATTTGGTGAAACCAGACGGGAATATTCTTTATCCTGAAGGAATTGGGAAAAATCACAAGCGTGTGGCCATTACGAAGGAAGAATGGGAGGAGATGCAAAAGGGGGAAATCATCAAGAAGCATCTTCCGACTGATTTTTTCTTGCATGAAGAAGAGCGCACGTATGTGATGGTGCCGTATAAAAAAATAGAGAATACATCAGTCCTTTATGGTGCTATTATTGCGACGCAACCAACAAAAATTGTACAGTCTAAGATGGAAACCGTTCTTGAAAATCTCATTCGAGCGTTTCTCGTTTCAACACTTGTCGCAATTGTTTTCAGTTATATTTTTTCAAGCGGTCATGTTTCCAGACTCAATCGTTTGCGTTTGGCAGCTGGAAGAGTGGCGGAGGGTGACTTCTCAGAACGTGTGAGTCCTAGAGGGAGTGATGAAATCTCTGAGCTTGCCGTAGATTTCAATGTAATGGCGCTAGCCCTAGAGAACTCAGCGAAAGAAATCGAACACCAGGAGGAGCAGAGAAAGCAATTCATGGCGGATGCCTCTCATGAAATGCGGACGCCGCTTACGACAATCGGCGGAATCCTTGAAGGATTTGAATATGGCATGATTCCTGAAGAGGAGAAAAAGAACGCCATTCGTCTGATGAAAAATGAAACGGACCGCTTGATTCGCTTGGTCAAGGACAATTTGGATTACGAGAAAATCCGTACTGGACAAATTACACTCAATCTAACTCACTTTAATGGTGTAGCTGTGCTTGAAGATGTGAAAACGCAAATGTCGAGCAAGGCACACGATAAAGGAAATGAAATTCTCCTTGAAAGTGATGCAGCAGAAGAAGTTCAGGTCTATGCGGACAATGACCGTTTCAAGCAAATACTTGTCAATATTACGAACAATGCGCTTCAATTTACGGAGAATGGTCAGATACTACTTTCCATTCATGAAAATGGGCAATATGTCGTTGTTTCCATACGGGATACAGGAATTGGGATGACGGAAGAAGCGATGCGAAATATTTGGGAACGCTATTTTAAAGCGGATCCATCAAGAAAGAATACAACAGGTGAAAGTGGTTTGGGGCTATCGATTGTTCAGCAATTGATGAAGCTTCATCACGGAGAAGTCGA
>JAITHN010000114.1 GCA_031279745.1 Streptococcaceae bacterium | reverse complement strand
TTTTCAAATTCTTCAAGATTTTTCATCGGGTTTACTCGTATGCCACTCTCCGCGGATTCATTAAAGGAGGCGAAAAACGCTTCGCTTTCACGCCCGAGTAAACTTGCATATTTTTCATAAAAAAATTCTGGAAATTTCATAATACCCTCCGACTTTCATTATACTCCTCTCCCGTAACTTTCGCTTAACTTCTCACACCGACTTAACAATCCATCATGAACATGATTTTCTTAAGGGTTTCAAGTAGAGTGGATAGACTAACGGGAACGGGGATTGGAAAAGCGGTGAGGGGAGTTACGCAGTAGGAACCAAAAACTCTCGGATGCATCTCGCGGAATGGGACTCATTGACAGCGACGGCAAAGTCGTTGAATAAAGACACATCTAACAAAAACAGCCCCACTGAATAATTCAGTGAGGCTATTACATAACGCTAACTTATGCTACGACTTCTTCGAATTGCGAATTGTATAAGCCGGCGTAGAAACCACCTTTTTCCAACAACTCCTCATGATTCCCTTGTTCGACAATATCTCCCTTATCCATCACCAAAATTTTATCTGCATCTTTGATAGTGGAAAGTCGGTGAGCGATAACAAAGCTCGTACGCCCTTTCATCAAGTTTTCCATCGCTTGTTGAATCATGCTTTCTGTTCTGGTATCCACACTTGAAGTTGCCTCATCCAAAATCAAGATGGGTTTATTTGCAAGAATAGCTCTGGCGATCGTCAACAATTGTTTTTGCCCTTGAGAAATATTGCTCGTTTCCTCATTCAATTCCATTTGATAGCCACCTGGTTGGGTTTCTATGAAATGATGAATGTGCGCTGCTTTGGCTGCAGCGTAGACTTCTTCGTCGCTTGCATCCAAGTTTCCATAGCGAAGATTGTCCATAATCGTTCCTTTGAACAACCAGGTGTCTTGGAGCACCATTCCGATATTTTTACGAAGGTCTTGTCGGTTAAAATCTTGAATGTTATGCCCGTCGATTTTTATTTCCCCATTATTTACATCGTAAAAACGCTCTAAGAGTTTGACCATGGTCGTTTTCCCAGCACCCGTAGGACCTACGATTGCAACCATTTGGCCCGCATCAACATGGGAATTGAAATCATTGATGACAGTCTTTTCCGGTGTATAGCCGAAGTGAACATGTTCAAAGTCAACATCCCCTTTTACTGTTTCTAGTTTGATAGGATTTTGTGCGAATTGTTCCTCTTCTTCCTCTTCTAAGAACTCAAATACGCGTTCAGCTGAGGCAACCATGGATTGCAGCAAGTTTGAAACTTGTGCTAACTGTGCGATGGGCTGCGTAAAATTCCTTACATATTGAATAAATGCTTGAATATCCCCAACACTGATTGTCCCATTGAAAGCTAAGACTCCACCCGCAATCGCTACGGAAACATAACCTAAGTTTCCGACGAAGTTCATAATGGGTTGCAATAATCCAGATAAAAATTGTGACTTCCATGCAGAATCAAACAGAATATCGTTTTGTTTCTTGAATTCTTCCAAGCTCTTCTCTTCTTGATTGAAGAGTCTAACGAGATTGTGTCCGCCGATGGTTTCTTCCACCTGTCCGTTGATCTTTCCTAGAAATTCCTGCTGCGTTTTAAAGTATTTTTGTGATTGCTTCACTACAATCATGATTAAAAGCGCTGATATAGGTAGAATAATGACCGTAATTCCAGTCATGATGGGCGAAATTGTCAACATCATGATGGTAATCCCTACAATGGAGAAGACGCTCGTAATTAACTGTGTGATAGACTGATTTAAACTTTGCCCGAGCGTATCCACGTCGTTCGTAATCCTAGAGAGAACATCTCCCGTCGTGCGACTCTCAAAATAATTCATAGGCATGCGATTAATTTTTTCAGAAATCTCTTTACGCATGCGGTACGTGATTCTTTGCGTAAGGGTGGACATCATCCAACCTTGAACCCAGGAGAATATGCTCGCAACCAAATATAAGCCAAGCATGAAGAGAAGTGTTTCTCCAATTTTGTCAAAATGAATATTGCCTGTTCCTTGGTACTTCCTCATTATTCCATCAAAAAGCTCAGTAATCGCTTTTGAAAGAATTTTTGGCCCCCAAATCGTGAAGACGGTAGAAAGTGCGGCGAAGATCATGACCACTACAATCCCAATCTTATATGCCCCGATATAGTGGAGCAATTTGCCTACCGTTCCTTTAAAGTCTTTTGCTTTTTCAACGGGTCCCATTCCACCGCCAAATCCCATGCCGCCTCTTCTTGGACCAGCATTTTTTTGATCATGTTTATTTTCTGACATCTACTAGCCCTCCTTATTCCGCTTCTTCAATTCCAAGTTCTGAATTGTTTAACTGACTTTTGGCGATTTCTTGATATACGCTACTTGTTTGGATTAATTCCTCATGCGTTCCGCTTGCAACAATGCGTCCTTGATCCATGACGATGATTTTATCTGCATGGAGAATGGTTGAAATCTTTTGTGCCACGATAATTTGTGTAATCCCGTGAATATTCTCTGAGATTGCACGACGAACGGCAACATCCGTCTTGTTATCCAATGCAGAGAAGGAATCATCGAAAATCAAAATCTTTGGATTTTTAGCAATCGCACGGGCAATGGAAAGACGTTGTTTTTGTCCTCCGGAAACATTGGTTCCCCCTTGTGAAATCGCACGCTTAAACCCTTCTTCGTTTTGTGAAATAAATTCTGTCGCTTGTGCAATGTCTGCTGCTTTTTTCATTTCATCAGTTGTAATAGGGGAATCGCCGAAAGCAATGTTACTTTCAATATTCCCAGAGAAGAGCACTCCTTTTTGAGGAACAAAACCGATGAGTTCATGTAATTTGTGTAGACTCAAGTCTCGAATATCCACTCCATCAATCGCAACTCGTCCGCTGTTTACTTCATATAACCTTGGAATCAAGTTGATGACGGTAGACTTCCCAGAACCCGTTGAACCGATAATTGCAGTTGTTTTTCCAGAATCCGCGGTAACACTAATGTGATGCAAAACATCTTCATCTGCGCCTGGGAAACGGAAGGTGACTCCGTTAAATTCAACCTCACCCAAGAAGTCCACATCACCATCTTTCACGACTGACTTATCCTCAATCGAAGGCACCGTTTCAATGACTTCATTAACACGAGTTGCGGCTACATTTGCGCGTGGAAGGATGATAGAAACCATGGAAAACATCATAAACGCCATGACAATCATCAT
>JAITHN010000070.1 GCA_031279745.1 Streptococcaceae bacterium | reverse complement strand
AATGGGTATGCTGTGAGATTTCCATATTGAGTGCAAGTCCTGCACGCATGCCAAACTCCATCGCTCTCTTATTCATGACAGGAAGAACGCCTGGATACCCCCAGTCAATCACATTCGTATTGGTATTTGGCTCCGCCCCAAAATGAGCAGGCGTTGGAGAGTAGGCTTTAGATTCTGTTTTTAATTCTACGTGGACTTCAAGTCCAATAACGGTTTCAAAGTTCATCCCTACATCCCTTTCATAATTTCTGGAATCGTGTCTTTCACATTCACTTTTTGTTCGAATGCGTAGGCAACACGATACATGGTTTCTTCATCAAAATGTTTCCCAATAATTTGAAGTCCTACTGGCAGACCATCACTAAATCCAGCTGGAACGCTCATTCCTGGGAGACCTGCCAAATTCACTGGGATGGTCAATAAGTCCCCAATGTACATTGCAATTGGATCATCTAATTTGCTTCCTAAATCATAGGCAACGGTTGGCGCCGTTGGACCGATAATGACATCATAGTTCTCAAAGACTTTCAAAAAATCTTCTAAGATGAGCGTCCGCACTTGCCCTGCTTTCTTAAAGTAAGCATCGTAGTATCCTGCTGAAAGCGAGAACGTTCCAAGCATGATGCGGCGTTTTACTTCCTCGCCAAACCCTTCAGTGCGACTTTTCACATAGACGTCTTCCAAGTTTTCATAGTTTTCCGTGCGGTATCCATAGCGAATCCCATCAAATCTTTGCAAATTACTGCTTGCCTCACTACTTGCAATCACATAGTAAGCCGCAACCCCGTATTTTGAATGAGGCAAGCTGACTTCTTCAACGATAGCTCCTAGTTCTCTCAAGGTGTCAGCAGCTTTCAGAATTTCATTTTTTACTCCTTCATCGATTCCCTCACCTAAATATTCTTTCGGAAGGGCGACCCGCATTCCACTAATGTTTCCATCAAGATTTTTCGCAAAATTTGGCACTTCTTGTTGCGCACTCGTTCCATCTTTTTCATCATAGCCACTCAATGCTTCTAATGCGATAGCATTGTCTTTTACCGTGCGGGTAATCGGTCCAATTTGATCTAAACTTGAAGAAAAGGCAATCAAACCAAATCTAGAAATGCGTCCATATGTAGGCTTCATCCCAACTACACCGTTAAAAGATGCAGGCTGACGGATACTTCCTCCAGTATCGCTTCCTAAACTTAGTGGAACAAGACCTGCCGCAACAGCCGCAGCAGAACCTCCTGAAGATCCTCCTGGAACTTTTTCAGCGTCCCAAGCATTCTTCGTTTGCTTAAATGCAGAGCTCTCAGTCGTTCCTCCCATGGCAAATTCATCCATGTTGAGTTTACCAACTGGAATCAAACCAGACTGTTTCACTTTTTCCATTACCGTAGCATCATAAATCGGTTTGAAATTATACAGAATTTTACTTGCTGCAGTTGTCAACACATCTTTCGAAACGATATTGTCCTTAATTCCGATTGGAATCCCTTTTAAGAGTTCTTCCGGAAGAACTCCTTCAGCATCTATCTTCTTTGCTTCTTCGATCGCTTCTTCTTTCGTTAAAGTAAGAAAACTTCCAAGTTCTCCATCCACTTTTTCGATTCGTTCATACGTTGCTTCAATTAATTCGACTGCAGATATTTCTTTCTTTACTAATTTTTCATGCAATTCTTCAACTGAATCGTTCAACCATTCACTCATTATGCCCCTTCGCTCCCGTCTTCTAAAATTGCTGGCACTTTTACAAAGCCCGCTTCTTTCTCAGGTACGTTCTCCATCAACCGCTCACGGTCTGTTCCTTTAACGCTTTTATCTTCACGTAAGACACTAATATCTTTGACAACATTTGATGTGAAGGCAACTCCTGTGGTGTCTACCTCCTCCAATTGTTCAACAAAGTGAACAATTTTTTCGAAAGTTTCCGTAAATCCATGCAATTCTGATTCATCAAAACTCAGTTTTGCCAAATTTGCCACATGCAAAACATCTTTTTCGGTTAATTCCATTTTTTACTCCTTTTTTAAGTCAATAAAAATCATTTCCTAGTTTACCATTTTTCATGTGTATTTACACGCTTTTCAGTTTTCCCTTAGGGGATTTTATAGGCTTTCTGAATTGGTCCATAACGTCTGATTCCGTACTTTACTCAATACAAAAGTCGAGTAGTTTTGGTTTTTCCAAAAAGAGAGGCATTATGGTACACTATGAAAGTATAGGAGGGGTTATATGCCATTATTAAAAACAATTGTTACGAAGAAAAATTTATTGACGACGGTTACTGAAGATATCACTCTGGAAGCAGCATTGCACATTCTTGAGGAATCTGGCTTCCGTTGTGTCCCTATCTTGAGCGAAGATGGAAAAAAATTCATTGGGAACATCTACAAAATGCATATTTACAAGCATAAATCAGAAGGTGGGGACATGTCCCTATCCGTGACGCATCTTGTAAAAAATCAAACGAAATATGTGCATTTAGTTGATTCTTTCTTCCATGTCTTCTTCTCAATCAAAGAATTACCGTTTATTGCTGTTTTGGATCCAGATGATAACTTCTATGGAATCCTTACTCACTCAGCGCTCTTAAGCATGTTGGAACAAAGTTGGAATATCGACCAAGGAAAATATGTGCTTACCGTTGCTTCTCGTGGGATTCAAGGGGATTTAGCCTTGATGACTAAAATCATCTCTAAATTCGTTTCCATCACGAGTTGTATTACACTTGATGTTGGAAAAGATGAATACATCCGTCGTACAATCTTCACTCTTCCGCAAGAAACAACGGAAGAAATGCTTGAAAAACTAACAAAGAGCTTGGAAAAGAAAAACTTCAAAGTGGTTGAAACAGAAAAATTAAATCACGAAGAAAAATAAGCATATAAGAACCTCCCCATATCTTTGGGGAGGTTTTTTGTAGCTGTATGCTTTATAGAGCGAACGTGCATCCGTCTGGTGTCCCAAAGTTTAAGAATTTCTCGGCAACGTTCACAAAAAATTCTTTTTCTTCCTTTATTTTTCCGAATTTAGAAGCTAGGTCACCATTTATTTTCACAACAAAGGTTTATCCTATATACAACTAGTCGTCTAGGAGGTACGTATGAAATCGTTAAAATTGAAAATTTTACATGGGGGAATTGTGGGCGCAGTCTTCTTCTTCCTGTTCACCTTATTAACCTTATTGATTAAAATTGAAGAAGCGAATACGGATTTAAATGAAAAAGTCAAACATCTCTTTAATCTCTCATTGATACAAAATACGGACACAGAACTGAATCTC
>JAITHN010000005.1 GCA_031279745.1 Streptococcaceae bacterium | reverse complement strand
AATTGATCGATTTTCTATTTCAAGTGTATTCCATCATCTGTTTAGTTTATTGCTTGCTAAGTTGGTTTCCAGGAGCTTACCAAACAAAACTTGGACAAATCATCATTCGATTAGCCTCTCCATATATGGACAAGTTTTCTAAGCTAGGCTTAAGATTTATGGGATTGGATTTCTCGCCTATTGTAGCGCTAATCCTATTAAATTTTGCGAGAAGTGGATTTCAGATATTATTTGTAAGATTATTTTATTAGAAAGGGGTGATCCGATGAACGAGAATGTCTACCAACATTTTAGAACAGAGGAGCACGCCTTTATTGATTACTGTGAAGAACTTCTCGAAAAAGTTGAAAATGAATACCGACCTATTCTTTCGAGGTTTTTAGACCCAAGAGAGCGATTCATTTTTGAATCCGTCATTGGTGGACGAGGGTTTAAGTTTGAATTTTACGGAGGTTACGAGGGGGCTGAAAGAAGTCGAGCCCTCTTATATCCAGAATATCATGAAGTTTCTACGACTGATTTCGAAATTGCAACCTATGAAATTCAATATCCGATAAAGTTTGCCACTCTAACGCATAGAAGCATATTGGGTTCTGTGATGAGTATCGGATTGGATAGAGCGCTTTTTGGAGACATCATAACGGACGGCGAACATTGGCAGCTTTTTTTGGAGGACCGTTCCAAAGAGTATATTACAATGCAGTTTACAGCAGTTGGAAAAACGAGGATTCGACTTGAGGAAATCGATTATACAAAACTCTTGAAGCCTATTGATGTCTGGGTGGAAGAAGTTTCCACAGTTTCGAGTTTGAGGATTGATACGGTTATAGCAGAAGTTTTTCGTTTATCAAGATCAAAAGTAAAAACGTACGTTCAAGCGGGGAAAGTAAAACTTAATTTTCATGAAGAAGATAGGCCTAATGTTGAACTTGAAATCAACGATGTCATAAGCGTCCGTGGTTTAGGCAGGCTGAAGATTGAGCGCATTGAAGGAAAGACGAAAAAAGAGAAGATTAGGACGGCATTTCTTGTGCTTAGGAATTAAGAAAGTGTTATTCTAAATAAAAGAGCAAATAAAGGGGGAAAACATATGGCATTGTCAGCATTAGACATTCAAAACAAAACATTCCAAAAGAAAAAATTTGGTGGATTTGATCAGGACGAGGTGGATGATTTTTTAACTCACGTTGTCCGTGATTACGAAGAACTTTCTCAAAAAAACCGTGAATTGACAAAAGACTTAAAACACGCAAAGGAAAAATTAGGCTATTTTGATGAATTAAAAGATTCACTGAATGAGTCTATCATCGTAGCACAAGATACAGCGAATAAAGTGAAAGCAAACGCTTCAAATGAAGCGGATGTCATCGTTAAAACTGCTGAAACAAAAGCGGATCAAATCCTCATTTTGGCGAAGAAAAAAGCAGAAGAATTGCTTGAAGAAGCGGCAAACAATGCGAAGAATTTGGCTGTTGAAACAGAAGATTTGAAGAAAAAGACACGTGGTTTCCATCAACGTCTTTCGCTTATGCTTGAAAGCCAATTGCAAACAGTGAAAACGACTGAATGGGATGAACTTTTACAACCGTTTTCAAACTCTGTTGAGGATCATCAAGAAGCATTAAAAGCGATCATTCAAGATGTAGAAAAAGAACAAACTGCACCAAGCGTGGAAGAAGCAGCCACACCCTCAGGTGAGCCTGTTGGAGAACCCGAAGAACAGGCACAATCAGAAGAAACATCAGAACAGAGTGTACCCGCACAAGATTCAGAAGCATCGGCTGAATAGGCATACTTGATTGCCGTTTCAAAGTATGGCGGCAAAAAGCGTAAATGAATTTTGTAAAAATGTTGAAATTTTCATTTTAATTGATTAGAATGAATGCATAGAACAAGAGTGAACTTGACGTCTTTTAGCGAGTAAGGGGTGGTGTGAGCCTTATAGAAACGCAAGGGAACTTATCACCTATGCCCACTATGGCGGTTCATGTCGTTATTCATGACTAGAGTATGTTTCGAAAGAAACAGTGAACTTGGGTGGTACCACGAAAAAATTCGTCCCTACATTTGTAGGGATTTTTTTATTTAGAAAGGTGAAGACTTATGAAAATGAAAGAAACACTTAACCTTGGGAAAACGGCTTTTCCCATGCGTGCAAACTTGCCGAATAGAGAATTAGCCTGGCAGCAGGAATGGAAAGATGAAGATGTCTATGAAAAACGTCAAGAGCTTAATGCTGGGAAACCTTCATTTGTCTTGCATGATGGACCTCCATATGCAAATGGGAACATTCACTTAGGTCATTCTCTAAATAAAATTTCAAAAGATATTATTGTTCGTTCCAAATCAATGTCTGGTTTCCGCGCGCCTTACATCCCAGGTTGGGATACACATGGTCTTCCGATCGAGCAAGTCCTAGCCAACAAAAAAATCAACCGCAAAGAGATGGAATTGGTTGATTATTTGAAAGAGTGTCACAAATATGCACTTTCTCAAGTAGATACACAAAGAGAAGACTTCAAGCGCCTTGGTGTGACGGGACTTTGGGATCAACCCTATGTGACCTTACAGGAAGGCTATGAAGCTTCCCAAGTCCGTGTATTTGGAAAAATGGCGGAGAAAGGGTATATATATAAAGGATTGAAACCAATTTATTGGTCTCCATCTTCAGAATCTTCACTTGCAGAAGCAGAAATCGAATACCAAGACGTGAAAAGCGCATCCATCTATGTGGCATTTAAGGTGAAAGATGGATTGGGTGTATTATCAGATGATGTTGAATTTGTCATTTGGACGACTACACCTTGGACGTTGCCTGCAAACTTAGGAATTTCAGTAAATCCTAATTTTGATTATCAAGTCATCGAAGTAGAGGGAAGAAAATTTGTGATTGCGGCGGTTATGTTAGACAAGGTCGCAAGTGAAATTGGATGGACGGACTTCAAAGTTATTCAAACCCTTAAAGGTTCTGAAATGGAATATATGACGGCGCAACATCCCTTCTACGACCGAGAAAGCTTGGTCATGGTGGGCGAACACGTGACGGACGAAGCGGGGACTGGTCTTGTTCATACTGCACCAGGTCACGGTGAGGATGACTACATCGTTGGGAAAAAATATGACCTCGACGTCTTAAGTCCAGTCGACGCTAGAGGAGTTTATACACATGAAGCTCCAATGTTTGAAGGAATGTTCTATGACAAAGCCAATCCTGTGATTACCGAACTGCTGGAAGAAAAAGGAGCATTGCTCAAATTAGATTTCTTCACGCATAGCTATCCACACGACTGGAGAACGAAAAAACCGGTTATCTTCCGTGCAACGCCACAATGGTTTGCATCCATCGATGCTTTTAGACAAAACATTTTGGATGAAGTGGAAAAAGTGGACTGGGTCATTCCATGGGGGAAAACTCGTCTGTATAACATGGTCAGGGACCGTGGAGATTGGGTGATTTCTCGTCAAAGAGCATGGGGTGTTCCGCTACCGATTTTCTATGCAGAAAACGGAGATGAAATTATATCTTCAGATGTGATTGAGCACGTTGCGAAACTTTTCGAAGAACATGGTTCAATCATTTGGTGGGAAAGAGACGCAAAAGACTTGTTGCCAGAAGGATTTACACATCCATCAAGTCCAAATGGTGTCTTTACGAAAGAAAAAGACATTATGGATGTTTGGTTTGACTCTGGTTCAAGTCATGAAGCAGTTCTTAAAGGAAGAGAAGAATTGAGTTTCCCAGCGGACTTGTATCTAGAAGGAAGCGATCAGTATCGTGGATGGTTTAACTCAAGTATCACGACAAGTGTTGCAATCAATGGAGTTGCTCCATATAAAGCAGTTCTTTCCCAAGGGTTTGTCTTGGATGGAAACGGAAGAAAAATGAGCAAGTCGCTTGGAAATGTGATCACGCCAGACAAGGTGGTCAAACAATACGGCGCAGATATTTTACGTCTATGGGTGGCAAGTGTAGATAGTGAAGCTGATGTACGAGTATCCATGGATATTTTAGGTCAAGTTGCAGAAGTCTATCGTAAAATTCGTAATACCATGCGATTCTTAATCGCCAATACGAGCGATTTTGATCCTGCGACAGATAAAGTTGCATTTGAGGACTTAGGTTCAGTGGACAAATATTTGATGATTCGTTTGAATAAAGTCATTCAATCCGTCCGTGAAGATGGCTATGACAAGTACAATTTCATCCAAATCTACAAAACCATCGTGAACTTCTTAACCATCGACCTCAGTCAGTTCTACCTTGATTTTGCAAAAGATATTGTCTATATCGATGCGAAAGAGTCTCTTTCAAGAAGACGCATGCAAACGGTAATGTACGAAGCGGCTGTTCATTTGACGAAGCTGTTAACACCTATTCTTCCGCATACTGCAGAAGAGATTTGGAAAGAATTAAAAGAGCCGGAAGCCTATGCACAATTATCAGAGTTTCCAACTGCGGAAGTTTTCTCTTCTGAAGGCGAAATACTTGAAGTTTGGGGGCAATTTATTGAATTCCGAGACGATGTGCTAAAAGGTTTGGAAGAAGCGCGTAATGAAAAATTGATTGGGAAATCATTGGAAGCCAAAGTAACAGTCTATGCGACTAAAGGGCAAAAAGTGATGTTGGAAGTGCTCAATCAAGAAATTGCTCCTCTCTTGATTGTTTCAGAGTTTGAGTTAAATGATGAACAAAATGCTGAGGATGCCAAAACATTTGGTAAAACGCTCTTAAAAATCGAGCATGCTGCAGGTGTTGTTTGTGTGCGTTGTCGCCAAACGAAACAAGATGTAGGACAGAGTGCGAATCCACATTTGAAAGAAGTATGTGCGAGCTGTGCTGCAGTTCTAGAAGAATCGTTCCCTGAAGCAGTTGAGACAGGATTTGAAGAGAAGTAAGCAAAACACTTTTGGAAGTCTACTTCCAAAAGTGTTTTTTTGAAAAATGGCAGAGTGAAAACAAATTCACCCATGTGTTATAATGGAAAATATTTAGGGGGAAATTGATGTTAAAAATTGTAATGTATTCAAGCGCGGACAAAGTTGCAGGGCAAGGAGTTGGAAGCGCGTATCTAGAACTGATGAAACTTTTGAAGGAGAGAAATTCGAAGACTTTGGAACTATCTGTCAATTCATTTAAAAAAGCAGATATTTCCCATTATCATACGATTGATTTTCCTTTCTATTTGACGACCTTCTTCAAGAAGACGGGCAGAAAAATCGGGTATGTGCATTTCATTCCGGAAACATTGGATGGAAGTATCCGCCTGCCGAAATTCGCCTTCCATATTTTTAAGAAATACGTCATGCATTTCTATGGCAAAATGGATCATCTTGTCGTCGTCAATCCAGAGTTCAAGTTAAAGTTAATCGAATTGGGGATTCCAGAAGAAAAGATTACGTTTATTCCCAACTTCATTTCAAAAGAAAACTTCTTTGTTGAGACCGAGGAAGTCATCCGAAAAAATCGCAAGCAGTATGGCCTTTCCGATGAAGATTTTGTTGTTTTAGGTGCTGGACAAGTGCAAAAGAGAAAAGGGATAGATGATTTTTTTCAGTTGGCAGTAGAAAATCCACAGATTAAGTTTATTTGGGCGGGAGGCTTTTCTTTTAGCTTGATTACCGATGGGTATGAAAAGTACAAAGAAATGATGGCGAATCCACCAAAAAATCTTATTTTTACGGGGATAATAGATAGAAGCGAACTGCAGCATCTTTATAATTTGGCAGATGTTTTTCTACTCCCTAGTTTTAGTGAATTGATGCCAATGAGTATTTTAGAAGCAGCGAATACAGAGACGCCCATATTGCTTCGCGATTTAGAGCTGTATGAAGACATCTTTTTTGATGGATATGCGAAAGCAGGTGGTCAGAAAGAAATGGGAGATGAGCTTTTAAAGATGAAAGCGAATCCGGAGTATCTAGGAGAACTTTCAGAAAAATCTCGTTCGATTTCGCTCGCCTACTCAGAGGAAAGACTCTCACAAGTTTGGGAAGATTTTTATAAAGAACAAAGTATGAAATAAATGGAGGAGCAGGGGACGGATGAAAATACTTCTTTATTTTGAAGGACAAAAAATGTTAAGTCGCTCTGGTTTAGCTCGAGCCTATTATAATCAAGAACACTTACTAAAGTTAGCGGGATTTGATGTGACGCATGATACAAAAGCAAAAGATTATGATATTTTATACGTGCATACATACGGCGTTCATGCGATGAACATGATTCGAAAGGCAAAAAAAGCCGGAAAAAAAGTCATCATCTTTGCGAGGAGTTTTGAAGAGGATTTTAGAGGAAGTTTTATTGGAAGTAATCTGATTTCTTCTAATTATAAAAAATACTTGATTCGCTTTTACAATAGTGCAGACGCTTTATTCACTCCAACGCCCTACACGAAGAGCTTAATCGAAGGTTACGGGATTACTCCTCCCACCTTTGTGGTTTCAAGTGGGGTGAATTTGCCTCAATATTTACCAAATGCTTTGAAAGAAAATGCATTCAGGGAAATTTTTGGCATTCAACCTGGTCAACAGGTTGTGATAAGCGTTGGGCATTACTATGAACGAAAAGGAATTCATGACTTTATAGAAGTTGCAAAAAAATTTCCTAATGTCCGATTTATGTGGTTGGGAGAAGCACCAGCCATTATGGTATCTCCTAGATTAAAGAAGGAGATGTCCAAAAAGATAGAGAATGTAGAATTCACCGGATTTATAAAAGGTGATCTCTTAGAGGGTGCGCTTTCATCTGCAGATGTTTTCTTCTTTCCAAGTCAACGAGAGTCTGAGGGGATTGTGGTCCTAGAAGCGCTTGCGAGCAAGCAAAAAGTGCTTGTTCGTGACATTCCGGCCTATTCTCCGTGGTTGGAAGACGAGGTGCACTGTCAAAAGGGAAGGACGGAAAGAGAGTTTGTTGAGAAATTAGCTTTCTTGCTTGAAAATCCATGCAAAGAGATGCGAGAAAACGCGTACAAGTTAGCTCAAACGAGAAGTTTGCCGAATATTTCTCAACAAGTGAAAGATCTGTTTGTCTCATTCATGTAGGAGGTAAAGTTTTGAAAATAGGGATGTTTACGGAAACGTATAGACCTAACGTTAACGGCGTGGTAACAAGTATTGATACGCTTAAAGAAGAGCTAGAAAAAATGGGGCATCATATCATAATTTTCACCACGACCAATCCGGAAGCCAATCCAGCTGACGATGTAGACGTTGTACGTTTACCCAGTATCCCCTTCGTTAGCTATGAAGACCGCAGGATTGTGATTCGCGGTCTACGAGAAGCCGTAAAGATTGCCAAGGAGAAAGATTTAGACATTATTCATACGCATACTGAATTTGGAGCTGGAATTCTAGGCAAAATGGTTGCGCAAAGGTTGAAGATACCAGTCGTTCACACCTTCCACACCATGTATGAAGATTATTTAATCTATGTTGCAAACGGTAAACTCTTGAAGCGACCGGTGATTAAGCGCTATGTGAAGTTTATTCTGGACGATGTCGATGCAGTCATCACACCAAGCGAGCGCATGAAGCGATGGTTGCTGAGCTTAGACGTGAAAGCGAAGATGAAAAACATTCCAACGGGCATACGAGTGGAGCGCTTTTTCGAAGTGGATTACACAGAGAAGGAAATTAATGCTTTGCGTGAAAGTCTAGGTGTGGCAAAAGATGACTTGATGTTCCTCTCTCTAAGTCGAGTGAGCTTTGAAAAAAATATTCAAACGCTTATTCGGGGATTCAAAACCATTCATGAAAAATTCCCCAACTCGAAAATGGTGGTTGTTGGAGAAGGACCTTATCGAAAGGAACTTCAACAGCTTACAGTAGATTTAGGAATTCAAGAGTTCGTTCGATTTACAGGAGAGGTAAAAAACGAAGATGTAGGAATTTACTATCATGCAAGTGATTACTTCTGTTCAGCCTCTACAAGCGAGAGCCAAGGTTTGACCTATGCAGAGGCGATAGCAAGTGGTACAAAGGTGATTGCACAGGGGAATGTTTACTTGGATGAGCTTTTGAATGACAGTTCATTAGGTGTAACCTTTATTGGAGATGAGAATTTTGCAGAAACAGCAATAGACTATGTGAAAAAGAATATTCCGACAAATATTGAAGTCTTAGAAAATAAACTTTTTGAGATTTCAGCGGATAATTTTGGTCAGTCTGTCTATGCTTATTATCTTTCGACTTTGGTTGAATTCTCAAAAAAACGCAGAGAAAAAGAAAAGGAAACAGGTCTTTCCTATTTAAAGGCGAAGATTCCCCTTGCAAGAAAAATAAAGAAGAGTTTGGAGTTTCGGGATGAGGATTGATAAATTTTTAAAAGTTTCGAGGATAATAAAACGTCGAACAGTTGCAAAGGAAGTGGCTGACAAAGGCAGAATCCTTCTTAACGGAGTTCTTGCAAAGAGCTCCACCAATGTAAAAGTCGGGGATGTTTTAACCATACGTTTTGGGAATAAGACAGTGGAAGTAAAGGTTCTTGAATTATTAGATACGACCAAAAAAGAGATGGCTTCTCAGATGTTTGAAATACTTTCTGAGACACGGGAAACACCTATCGAAGATAAGGAATAGAAATGATTTTACAATGTTTCTGAAAAAAGATAGAATAAAAACATAAATGCAAGGGGGTTGGCGGATGACGAATGAACATAAAGTAATTCATTTGGCAAATGAACATACTGAAAAAATCAATCGTGAAGAAAGAAAGCGCAAAAAGCTTGAAACATATAAACGCCGAAGAATTGCGCTTATATTTG
This sequence comes from Streptococcaceae bacterium, assembly GCA_031279745.1. Lineage (GTDB taxonomy): Bacteria > Bacillota > Bacilli > Lactobacillales > Streptococcaceae > Pilibacter. The sequence continues at coordinate 5,237 of JAITHN010000005.1, read as the reverse complement.
TTTTATCGATGATGATTTTCACGATTCCAACAATTAAGATTTATGAGGCATATGGTGAATTGATAGGAAGTCAGTCACAGTATGAAAGCGCTGTAAAAACGGAAAAAGAATTGGCAACCGCAAAAAAGGCTTATTCCAAACAAGCTGAGCTTCTTAAAGATCCCAATTATGTTTTGAAAGTTGCAAGAAGTAAATATCTCTACTCGCAAGAAGGAGAAAAAATTTACTACGGGCCTGAATTTTCAGATGGTTCGGTGGACGAAAACAAAAATCCTTAACAGAATTCAAATAATCGTTTGAAATCCAGATGAAGCATTGGATCTCAAACGATTTTTTTATAGAGAGGGGGTTAAAGTAGATGCATTTAGAAAAGAAGTTTTTCCATCATTTAAGGCAGAAAAAGCTGATAAAACCTGGAAGTAGCGTTCTCTTGGCGTTTAGCGGAGGAAGCGACTCTGTGGCACTCTTCCACCTTTTAAAAAGCGTGCAACAACCATTGAATATACGCTTTACTCTCGTTTACATCAATCATCAATTAAGAGAAACGAATGCCCTAGAGGAGGAATTCGTCCGTTCGTTTGCGGAACAAGAGGGCGTTCCACTGATCATACGCACTTGGATGCCGACAAAGGTAGCAGTAGAAGAAAACGCTAGGAAATTCCGATATGCCACCTTTCAAAACGCAATAGAAAACGGAGATTTTGACACCTTGGTTACGGCGCATCACGGGGATGATTTGGCGGAGGGAGTTTTGATGCAGTTGACTCGTGGGAATCTTCCATATCGGCTGGCAACACTGTCAGAAAAGAGAGAATTTTCAACAACAACAACCCTTGTTCGCCCCCTCCTCCCCTATTCGAAGAGAGAGCTCGTTGAGTATTGTGAACAAGGAGGGTTTGAATTTATCGTAGACGAAACCAACGAGAGTCAGCGCTATTTCAGAAATCGTGTTCGGAAACACTTGCTTCCACGAATGAAGGCTGAAAACCCTAAGATATTGGAACAGATGACTTACCTTTCCGAAACTTCTCGCTATGTGGAAGAGTTTCTTCGTAAAAAAGTTGAGGAAGATTTTCTATCCATGCAGGTTGGAGGAAAGTTAGAAGGATTACGAGGGAGAAGTCAGGCGGAACAATTTGTTTACTTAGAGTTTTTCTTCAAAAAGAAAGAGATTTATTTAGGAAAAGAGCAAGTTCAAATGCTATTAAACAGTCTATCTGGAGAACAATTTCCTAAATTTGTTCAAATTTCTGCAAACACACGGATCAAAATTACAAAAGATGCAATTGAAATAGTTACATAAATTGTGAAACGACCGCAACTAATGTAAAATAGAGCTAGTATTCAAGGAGGATGTTATGGTCAAAAACTTAGATCAGTATATAGAAAAAACACTTTATTCAGCAGAAGAAATCCAACTTGCGGCTAAAAGAATTGGCGCTCAGCTGACGAAAGATTATGAAGGCAAAAACCCACTTGTTATCGCTGTACTTAAAGGAGCAGTTCCTTGGTTTGCGGATTTAACTAGAGAAATTGACACACATTTGGAAATGGACTTTATGGTCGTCTCTAGTTACCATGGAGGGATTACTTCTAGTGGAGAAGTCAAAATCATCAAGGATTTGGATACAAATATTGAAGGGCGAGACGTGCTTTTTGTTGAGGATATCATCGACACTGGAAGGACGCTTCGTTATCTGACAGACTTATTCAAATACCGCAAGGCAAACTCTGTAAAAATCGTGACGCTTCTCGATAAGCCTGAAGGAAGAGAAGTTGAGATCACTGCGGACTATGTAGGGTTTATCGTGCCAAATGAATTCGTTGTGGGTTACGGATTAGACTATGATGAAAACTTCAGGAATTTACCTTATGTAGGGGTGCTGAAGGAAAGCGTATACAAATAAAAAAATATTTGATAAAATCTTTTAATTAGATAGTGGAGGAAAACAAAAGTATGAACCAAAAAGGGAAAAGCGGTTTTTTTAAAAACTCTTTCTTTTACATTTTAGTCTTTCTTGCAATGGTCGTATTTATACAATACTTCTTTAAATCAAGTTCAACGACTTCGCAAGAGATTAATTATTCACAATTTGCCCAGCAACTTGAAAAAGGTGAGATTTCGGAATTTTCCGTTCAACCTGCTGGCGGTGTCTATGTTGTAAAAGGTGAGTACAAGAAAGCACAAAAGTTAAAAGACACTTCTGGATTGAAATTATTCGGCGGGTCGAATACGATAACAAAGAATTTCTCAACCATTTTCTTGCCAAATGACGGAACATTAACCGAAATCAATAAATTGGCAAAAGAAAAAGGGGCGGAATTAAAAGCAGTCGAGGAAAGCTCGAATGGAATGTGGTTGACGATTGCCCTTTCTGTATTCCCTCTACTTCTCATTCTCTTCGTCTTCTATATGATGATGGGGCAGGGCGGGCAGCAAGGTGCCGGACGTGCAATGAGTTTCGGGAAGGCTAAAATCAAAGACGCCGATAAGAAGGCAAATAAAGTTCGTTTTTCTGATGTAGCTGGAGCAGAGGAGGAAAAACAAGAGCTTGTAGAAGTTGTAGAATTTCTAAAAGATCCAAGTCGCTTCTCCGCACTCGGGGCGAGAATTCCTGCAGGTGTTCTATTAGAGGGACCTCCGGGGACTGGAAAAACCTTACTTGCAAAAGCAGTTGCAGGAGAAGCAGGTGTTCCATTTTACTCCATTAGCGGTTCTGATTTTGTAGAAATGTTTGTAGGGGTTGGAGCAAGTCGTGTGCGCGATTTGTTTGAAACGGCAAAAAAAACCGCACCAGCGATTATCTTCATCGATGAAATTGATGCGGTAGGGCGTCAACGTGGAGCAGGAATGGGTGGAGGCCACGACGAGCGTGAACAAACGCTCAACCAACTTCTTGTTGAAATGGATGGTTTTGATGGCAACGAAGGGGTTATCGTAATTGCGGCAACGAACCGGAGTGACGTTCTCGATCCAGCATTGCTTCGTCCAGGTCGTTTTGACCGTCAAATTTTGGTAGGTCGTCCAGATGTTAAGGGACGCGAAGCCATTTTGAAAGTGCATGCGAAAAACAAACCTCTTGCGGATGATGTAGACTTGAAAGTGATTGCGCAACAAACTCCAGGATTTGCGGGTGCTGAGCTGGAAAATGTGTTAAATGAAGCTGCACTTGTCGCTGCAAGAAGAAATAAATTAAAAATCGATTCGAGCGATATTGATGAAGCAGAAGACCGCGTTATCGCAGGTCCGGCGAAAACGACAAAAGAACGCAGTAAAGAACAAAACGAGATTGTGGCTTATCACGAAGCTGGTCATGCTATCTGTGGACTTGTATTGTCAGATGCACGGGTAGTGCATAAAGTCACCATCGTTCCACGCGGGCGTGCAGGCGGATATATGATTGCTCTTCCAAAAGAAGATCAATTAGTGGTTTCTCGTAAAAGTATGTTTGAACAACTTGTTGGGCTTATGGGTGGACGTGTTGCCGAGGAAATTATTTTCAATAGCCAAACCACTGGAGCAAGCAACGATTTTGAGCAAGCGACACAGATGGCACGTAGCATGGTCACTGAATACGGAATGAGTGATAAACTTGGTCCCGTTCAATATGAAGGGAATCATGCTGTATTCTTGGGACGTGATTATGGGCAAGGAAAAGGATTTTCAGAAACCATTGCTTATGAAATTGACGTAGAAGTGCGTAATCTCCTAGTAGAAGCGCATGATAAAGCTCGAGAGATTATCGAAAGCAACCGAGATAAACATAAATTAATCGCAGAAAAATTGATTGAATTTGAAACATTGGATGCCGCACAAATCAAATCATTATGGGAGACTGGAGAAATGCCTGCTGTCAATGAAGAGGATTTGAATAGTGGAGAAGTTGCGATGACGTTTGAAGAGGCAAAAGCAGCCATGGAAAAACGTGATGAAGAAAAAAATGAACAATAAGAATCCTACCTAATAACAGATAGACAACGAACTCGGACATCCGAGTTCGTTTTTTTTTAAAATAATTTAAAAAAAATGAGTAAAATGTAAGAAACCATGCAGGAATAATTACAGGTGTTATATTAGTAATAGAAAAAGGAGTTTAGATAGGAGATGTTTAGAAATGGGGTGGGAAAATGAGAATTGCCAAAAAAATCGGTAAGTTTTCGCTTGATGCATTGGTTTTGCTGAGTTGCTTAATCGGGCCAACTGTTTTTGCGAGTGACGCGACCTCGACATTTACTCTAACTGCAGGGGAGTTGACTTTACAGCACATTCCAGAAGGATTCGATTTTGGAAGTCGCACAGTCGGTCAAGCCTATGGTGGACAACTGGGACAGGCGATGGGGGTAGAGATTCCTGCAGGTGAAACGACGTCGATTGTCGTTGTCGACAATCGTGGAGGTGATGGAAAATGGGAAATACACGCTACGGCATCGGCTCTAATGAATGGGGACTACATTCTTCCCGCAGGGCTCGTAATGAAGATTGAGTGTCCGACATTTGCTTCAGGGACGTTAACATGGGTCAAAGGAGACCAGTGGGAACAAATAGATTTCCAAGACAGAAAACTTGTACAAGCGAACGGGCGGCTGGGAAAGACAGTTTTTGGAAGGATTGAGAATTTTTTAAGTGTGTTTGATACGAGTGCATTGGTGTCGGGGACTTATACGGGAACCGTAACCTTTACCCTTCAGGAGACGGTGGAGTAAACGATTAGATTGGATACAACAGAAAGGAGTCTGTATGAAAAAGATGATGAGCATTTTATTAGTTTTTTGTTTTCTAGGGAGTTGCTTAATAGCCTCAACTGTTTTTGCGAGTGACGCGACCTCGACATTTAATTTAACTGCAGGGGACCTTACACTAGACGAAATCCCATCTGATTTCGATTATGGTTCTGAAATAGTGGGTACGGATAATATGATGAGTAACATCAGTATAGCAGCTGGCGCTATTGAAGTAACGGACGCAAGAGGGGGAGATGGAAATTGGGAAGTCACAGCTGAAGCATCGGATATGCTCCATTCCAATGGGATTTATGAATTGCCAATTTATGACTTTACATTAAAATTTGGGGCAGGAGGATGGGCGCATATTCATGATAGTGGATCTGCAGTTGTTTGGAGTAAGACAGGGGCGCTTGGAACACATATAAGCCCAGCTGGAGAAAGCTGGTTAATGATGGGCAACACGTCCGATAGTTTAGCAGGGACATACTCGGGGACGATTACATTTACGCTCA